>CALDPL010000290.1 GCA_937911965.1 uncultured Allomuricauda sp.
GGACTGACAGATGCATCTGAATACATTAAGTCCAGCACCTGGCAGTAGAACCACAAAAAAGCGAGTTGGACGAGGCCTCCCTTTCGGAGGATCCCATAGGGCAATTCCAGAAGTGGTTCCACGAGGTCGATGCCACCCAAGGCGTTGATGAGCCCAATGCCATGACAATTTCCACCTTGGGTTTAGACGGATTTCCCAAGAGCAGGGTGGTTTTGCTCAAAAGGTTTGACGAACAGGGTTTTGTGTTCTTCAGCAACTACAACAGTGAAAAAGGTAAGGCCATCGCGGTAAATCCCGCGGTATGCCTATCCTTTTATTGGCCCAACCTGGAACGGCAGGTCATAATAAAGGGAAGGGCCGAAAAGTTGGCGGCCAATCTATCCGATGGATATTTTGAATCCAGGCCCATGGGGAGCCAGCTCGGGGCCATTGCCTCCCCCCAAAGCGAGGTCGTCCCGTCCAGGGAGGTATTGGAAGGGGCCCTCAAGGCCCTGGAACAGGAATACCGGGGCAGGACCGTCCAAAGGCCCGAACATTGGGGCGGTTATCTGGTGCGGCCCGTTTCCCTGGAATTTTGGCAGGGAAGGCCCAATAGGCTGCACGATCGGATCCGGTACAGCCTTGGCGAGGACCTGCACTGGATCATTGAACGATTGGCACCCTGATAATGGGGCCGTGGTCCGTGTTAAATCCAACAGTCAAATTAAAAGGAACAAACCGAGAAGATGAAACAATTGATATTGATAAGGCACGCAAAATCCTCATGGGACCACAAGGTTTCCGATGAAGATCGCCCCCTTCAGGAGCGGGGGACCAAGGATGCCCATTTGGTGGGGAGCCACTTATATTTACACTTGAAGGGATCCCAGATCGATTTTGCATACTCCAGCCCGGCCATTAGGGCATTGCACACCGCCATGATCGTTGTTCGGGAAACCGAACATCCCCTCGACCGGTTTGGACTGAATGCCTCCCTTTATGATTTTTCAGGGGAAAAGGTAAGTAAATTTGTGGGACAACTGGATGATGATCTGGAAACGGTCGCCCTGTTTGGTCACAACAATGCCTTTACTTTCCTTGCCAATGCCTGGGGAGATCGGTATATTGAAAACCTTCCCACTGCAGGGGTGGTGCATATTGTGTTCCAGGAGGAGCGCTGGTCGAATATTTCAAGGGGCAGCATAAAAAAATTGCTGCTTCCCAAACAACTTCGCAATAAATGATCAAGACAAAGAAACAGTATATAAACAGGGAGATCAGTTGGTTACAATTCAACGCAAGGGTACTCCAGGAATGCAATGACCAGAGTGTGCCCCTGATCGACCGCATGCGGTTTTTGGGGATTTTCAGCAATAACCTGGACGAATTCTTCAAGGTGCGCTATGCCACGGTCAAACGTATCGTGGATGCGGGAAAGACCGGGAAAAGTGTTTTGGGCGGGGAAAGTGCCAAGGACCTTTTGGAGGAAATCACCAAGATCGTCATCGACCAACAGGCCAGGAGCCTGGATTACCTCAACGACATTGAAAAGGAGCTCGAAAAGGAGAACATCTTTATGGTCAACGAGACCGAGGTCAGTGAGGCACAAGGGGAGTTCATTAGGGATTACTATTTCCAAAAAGTACACCCTGAACTGATGACCATCATCTTGAACGAGCTCACCGAATTTCCATTGCTCAAGGATACGGCCGCCTATTTGGCGGTCAAGATCGTGATGAAAAATGGAACGGGGGAGGCCAATCACATCAGATATGCCCTGATCGAGATCCCCAAGGGGATCGATCGCTTTGTGGTCCTGCCCAAGGAAGGGGAAAAGAACTATATCATGATCTTGGACGATCTGATCCGGTATTGCCTGGACAATGTGTTCACCATGTTTGATTTTGAGACCATATCGGCACATATGATCAAAATAACCCGGGATGCGGAACTGGATATCGACAACGATTTGAGCAAAAGCTTTATAGAAAAGATTTCCTCCAGTGTGGAACACCGGAAGATCAGCGATCCGGTGCGTTTCGTCTACGACCAAAAGATCGATTTGGACACCCTGCACTATTTGAAGGAGAAAATGGAGATTACGGGAACGGACAGTGTGATTCCCGGGGGACGCTACCACAATAGGAGGGATTATATGGGGTTTCCCAGCCTGGGAAGGGATGATCTGATGTACGAAAAAATAGAACAATTGCCCGTAAAGGGCTTGAGTATGAAAGGCAGCCTTTTTGAGAGGATCGCCCAAAAGGATTATATGATCTATGCTCCTTACCAGACCTTTGGCTATGTCACCAAGTTCCTGAGGGAGGCCGCCCTGGATCCCAAGGTACACACCATCAAGATCACCATTTACCGCTTGGCCAACGACAGCCAGATCGCATCGGCCCTGATCAATGCGGCCAAGAACGGGAAGCAGGTGACCGTACAGATCGAACTGCAGGCCCGTTTTGATGAGCAGAACAATATAGAGTATGCCAACTACCTTCAGGCCGAAGGGGTCCAATTGATCTTTGGGGTCCCGGGCCTCAAGGTGCACAGCAAGATATGTGTGATCGAACGGGAAGAGGGCCAGGGGATCAAGCGCTATGGTTTTATCAGTACGGGGAATTTCAACGAGTCCACGGCCAAAATCTATACGGACTACACCCTTTTTACCGCCCACGACGGCATTTTAAAGGACATCAACAAAGTCTTTGGGTTCTTCGAGACCAATTACAAGATCAACAAGTACAAGCATCTGATTGTATCTCCCCACTACACCAAGTCCACCTTTATCAAATTGATCGACAAGGAAATTGCCATTGCAAAACAGGGAAGGGAGGCCTACATCAAAATAAAGATGAACAACCTCACCTCCTATAGGATGGTGGACAAGCTCTATGAGGCAAGTCAGGCCGGGGTTAAGATCCAGTTGAACATCAGGGCCATTTGCTGTTTGGTCCCCGGGGTACCCGGCCTGAGTGAAAATATCGAGGCCATAGGGGTGGTGGACAAGTTTCTGGAGCACCCCAGGGTCTTTATTTTTGGCAATGGGGGGGACCCCAAAGTGTACATCTCCTCAGCGGATTGGATGACCCGAAACCTGGATTTCAGGGTAGAGGTGGGCTGTCCGATCTACTGTGGGGGCATCAAACAGGAAATCCTGGATACCTTCGAAATCTCTTGGAACGACAATGTCAAGGCCAGGGTCTACTCCAATAAACAGGACAATGCCTACCGGCAGCGGGAGGAGGGAGAGCCCGAATTCAGGTCCCAGGTGGAAATGTACCGCTATTATCAAAGAAAATTGGAATCCTAATACAGTTTGAATTTGCACATAAGAAAATTTGCGGCCATTGACATTGGCTCGAACGCCCTTAGGCTACTGATTACCAACGTAATAGAACAGAGTGACGGACCTACGGCCTTTAAGAAAAGTGAGCTGGTGCGCGTGCCTGTCCGATTGGGGGAGGACGCCTTTCTTCAAAAGAAGATTTCCGAGAGAAACATTAAGCGATTGGTAAAGACCATGCAGTCCTTTGATCTGTTGATGCAGGTTTATGGGGTGGAGCGGTATATGGCCTGTGCGACCTCCGCCCTAAGGGAGGCCGACAACGGACAACAGGTTGCCAACCGGGTCAAAGAAGAATCCGGCGTGCAGATCGAGATCATCGACGGGGAGCGGGAGGCCTCGATCATCGCTTCCACGGATTTGAGGGACCTGATCAAAGTGGACCGCTTTTACCTCTATGTGGATGTGGGAGGGGGCAGTACCGAATTGACCCTTTTCGACAGGGGAAACCCAGTGGGTTCCCAATCCTTCAAGATCGGAACGGTTCGGCTGTTGAGCAAATTGGTGGATGATTCCATTTGGGAGGATATCAAGGATTGGATCAAGGCGAACGTGCCCCAGGATGGCAGTGTGGAAATCATCGGTTCGGGGGGGAACATCAACAAACTCCACAAGATGTCCGGAAGAAAGATCGGACAGCCCCTGTCCTATGTGTGGTTGAACGCACAATACCATTTTTTGGAATCCATGGACTATACCCAACGGATCCTGGAACTGGGACTCAACCAGGACAGGGCGGATGTTATCATACCCGCCACCAAAATTTTCCTGAATGCCGCAAAATGGAGCAAGGCCAAGAAGATTCACGTACCCAAGATCGGTTTGGCCGATGGGATGATCAAGACCCTGTACTACCAATAGGGCACCTATCCGTGCATGGTTCCCTTTTTCCCCAATTTGGACATGAGTTCGGCCTCATATTCCAATAGGGCCTGCCACTTTTGGTCCACTTCCTCCTTGGGGCCATAGGTTCTGGCAAATTTCAGGAACATGGTATAGTGGTTGGCCTCGCTTACCATCAGACTGTGGTAAAATTCGGATAGCTCCGGATCTGGGATTTCCTGGGAAAGCAACCTGAAACGCTCACAGCTCCTGGCCTCTATCAGGGCAGCGTAGAGCAGCCTATGGACCAAGTGGGTGTCCCTGCTTCCTCCCTTGGGAAAGAATTTCATCAATTCGATCACATAGGCATCCTTGCGCTCCCGCCCCAGGGCCCAGCCCCGTTTCAGGATATGATCGTGCACCATCCTGAAATGGCCCATCTCTTCCCGGGCAAGACTTGTCATTTCACGGACCAGTTCTGATTTTTCGGGAAATCCAATGATCAGGGATATGGCGGTACTGGCCGCTTTTTGTTCACAGTAGGCGTGATCTGTGAGAATTTCGTTAATGTCTTTTTCAACGATGTTGACCCATCTTGGGTCCGTGGGCAATTTTAGTCCTAACACGACGGAAGTTTTTGGGTTGCTGGGACCAAAGATACATATAGTGGAAGGCTTCTAAAAATCGAGATCGAACTCCTTTCTGAGCAATTCGATGGCCGGATTTTTTTCCCTCAGCTTCTCATACTTTTCCTGGGGGGTAAAGGCAAATTTTTTGGCCGTTTCCTCATTGACCGTGATGTGCAGTTCAATGGAATGATTGTTCAGCTTTTGTTTCAAATGGTCCAACAGGAGGTTTTGTTCCCGTTCAATTTCCTTTTTCATGGTGGAGTTGGGAAGTTCTATCCAAATGGTATGGGCGTCCTTCAGTTTGGGAACATCCGTCTGCAGGGCACTGGCCAATATCTTTTTGCCCCGCTGCTCGAGAATCTGGACAAAGTCGTCCCAATGCCCTTGCATCCGATCCTCTGTAAAGGGATCCTTGGGAAGGTCCCCAACCTCCTGTTCGGGACCCTTGGCCCGGCCTTCATGTGCCATTTTCACCTTTAGACTGGAAAGGGAGAGTCCCGATACCCTTTTTTCCGGGGCATTGATCTCGATCTTTGGCAGGGCATCAGGTAGGGGGGCAGCGGGGGGCGTGGATGCGGGTTCCTTTTCCAATTGGGGAGGCACGGTCTCCTCCTTGGCCGGAAGCTTTTGGTCGGCCTCGACTTCCCCTTTTCGATCTTGATCTTGGGTCTCCTTCCCTTCCACAAGGGTTCCGTTTCCCTTCCCAAGGGGAACCCCCTTGGAAAAATGGGAAGCGGGAATCAGGAAATCAGGCTTTTTTTTTTCACCACCAAAGGTGATGGAGGCCAGCTTCATAAGGGTGAGTTCCACCAGCAAGCGCTGGTTTTTACTGGTTTTGTACTGTAGGTCACAATCATTGGCCCCTTCAATGGCGGCCAAGAGGAAATCCCGGGAAGCCTTTTTGGATTGTTCCCGGTACAGCTCCCGGACATCCTCCCCGACCTCCAAAAGGTCCAAGGTCTGGGGATATTGGCAGACCATCAGGTCCCTGAAATGGGAGGCCAGCCCGGAAATGAAATGTTGGCCATCAAATCCAAGGGAGAGGGTCTTGTCGAAAAGGAGCAGCAAGTCCGGGATCTTGTTTTCCAGAATCAGGTCCGTTGCGGAAAAATAAACGTCATGATCCAGCACGTTCAAGTTCTCGGTCACCGCCTTTCGGGTCAATTTTTTTCCTGAAAAGCTTACGACCCTATCAAAGATGGACAGGGCGTCCCTCATGGCCCCATCGGCCTTTTGGGCTATAATGTGCAGGGCGATTTCCTCGGCCTCCACGCCTTGTTGCTCCGCAATGTACTTTAGATAGTTCGCAGCGTCCTTGACCGTTATCCGCTTAAAATCGAATATCTGGCAACGGCTGAGGATGGTAGGTAATATCTTATGCTTTTCTGTTGTGGCCAGTATGAAGATGGCATATGATGGCGGCTCTTCGAGCGTTTTAAGGAAAGCGTTGAAGGCGGAGGCACTCAGCATATGCACCTCATCTATTATGTATATTTTGTATTTACCCGCCTGTGGTGCAAACCTTACCTGGTTGACCAGCTCACGGATATCATCTACCGAGTTGTTGCTGGCAGCATCCAGCTCGAAAATATTGAATGAGGTATGGTTGGCAAAGCTGACGCAGGTGCTGCACTTGCCGCAGGCTTCCGTATCAGCAGTAGGAGATTCGCAATTGATGGTTTTTGCTAATATACGTGCACAGGTAGTTTTACCCACCCCCCGTGGGCCACAAAACAAAAAGGCCTGGGCCAGATGCTGGTTTTTGATTGCATTCTTTAAGGTGGTCGTGATGTGCTGCTGCCCCACTACACTATTAAACCTGGAAGGCCTGTATTTTCTGGCCGAAACGACAAAATTATCCATCGCTGCAAGATATGAAATTATTCCAAATCCCTGAGGTCAATCGGGGATAATCATCTACAGAATGATAAAACCAGGCATCGGATTTATAGGTCAATTGAAATCCCCGTCTTTAGCGTATAGATAAGCTTGGTGATGGGTATGACAGGTTTGTCTTCGTAGGCCAAATCAAAAGAATTGGTCAGGGAAAGCCCCTCGGTCAATTTCGCATTGAGGATCAGTGATACGGTGAGCCTATTCCGAAACCCCTCAATGGCGGCGTCGTAACCCGTCTGGTAATAATTGACCAGATTGAGATCAATATGTTCATTGAGGGCAGACTGTAACGATAAGTAATTGGAGCTTTTGAACAAATCCCCTTGAACGAGCCGCTCGGTTATCGG
>CALDPL010000291.1 GCA_937911965.1 uncultured Allomuricauda sp.
CAGGAATATTCCAACAGGGCGATCGGTGTGGTGCTTTCGGGCACCGGCACGGATGGCGCGCTGGGGCTTAAGGCGATCAAGGAGCGCGGCGGCCTGACCATCGCGCAGGTGGAAGGCGGTACGGCACCCATGTTCTCGGGGATGCCACAAAGGCCAAATCCCCCCACCATAAAGGTCATGTTGTCCCGGACCCCTACCAGGGCCTCCCCGACGTTGGCAACCGTTTTTGAAATCATTGTACTTTCTTTTTGAATGCCCTGAAATTACGACATTAAAGAAAAAGCCCCAAGCAAATCCACAAATGCTTGGGGCGGTATTCCATTGGGGGAAGCGACTCAAAAATCCAGATCGTCGAGATCGTCATCGGTATCGAGATCGTCCTCGGTGTCGGTGGCCTGTTTGGAACAGTCGAGATTTATGGACATTTCCTCAGGTGCCTCAAAGGCATCCTTGGAGACCTGCAGCTCCTCATCCGCATAATTCTTTTTCATGTACAGTCCCCAGATCGGCAGGGCCATGGTGGCGCCCTGTCCATAGGTCAGGTTCGCAAAGTGGATGGAACGGTCCTCCCCGCCGACCCAGACCCCGGTCACCAGATTGGGGACCATCCCGATGAACCAGCCGTCGCTTTGGTTGTCGGTGGTCCCGGTCTTTCCCGCTATGGGATTGGTCAGTTCATAGGGGTAACCGGTGATCACTTCCTTATAGACCGTTTGGTTCTTGGCATAGGAATGCCTCAACCTGCCCCCGGATCCAAACTGGGTCACCCCTTCCAAAAGGTTGACCATGGCATAGGCCACCTCCTTGCTGAGCACATCCTTGGTCTGGGGGGTATATTCGAACAGGACCGTTCCGTTGCGGTCCTCGATACGGGTCACCATCACCGGTTTTACATAGACCCCTTGGTTGGCAAAGGTCCCATAGGCCCCCACCATTTCATAAACATTGATGTCCGGGGTGCCCAGGGCGATGGAGGGCACCTCGAGGATGTCCGCGCCGATGCCCATGTTCTTGGCAATGGCCACCACCGAGCCCGGACCCACCCGATCGATCAATTGGGCGGAGATGGTGTTGACGGAATTGGCAAGGGCGCTTTTTAGGCTCATATCCTCCCCGGTGTATTTTCCCGTGGAGTTCTTGGGACACCAGGCCTCCATATTGCCGTGCTTGCCCGCCTCGATGCAATACTGGTTGTCCGGCAAGGTATAGCAAGGGGAATAGCGCAATTGGTCAATGGCCGCCGCATAGACAAAGGGCTTGAAGGTGGACCCTGCCTGCCGGGCCCCCTGGATCACGTTGTCGTACTGGAAATGGGTATAGTCGATGCCTCCCACCCAGGCCTTCACATGTCCGGTCTGCGGTTCCATGGACATCATGGCGGTGCGAAGGAAGGTCTTGTAATATCGGATGGAGTCCATGGGGGTCATGATGGTGTCCTTGTCATAGGAATCACTTTCCCAATCAAAGACCCTCATTTCCGTTTTTTCGTGGAAGGTGGCCTCAATTTCCTTGTCGGACAGACCCTCGCGTTTTAGGCTCCGCCAACGGTTCGACCGCTTCATGGCGCGTTCCATGATGGTGTCGATGGCCCCCTTGGAAATCTGGAGAAAGGGAGCCGTGGGGTTGCGATCGGGGGTGTTCTGGTGGAAGAACTCGGCCTGGAGCCGCTTCATATGTTCCTCCACGGCCTCCTCTGCATTGCGCTGCATCCTGGAATCCACGGTGGTGTAGACCTTGAGGCCGTCCAAATAGATGTTGTATTTGTCCCCATTGGGTTTGGGGTTTTGGTCCACCCAGGCGTTGAGGTAACGTTGGAGGTACATCCTGAAATAGGTGGCCAGTCCCTCCCTGTGGGATTCGGGATTGAAATTGATCTTCATCGGCAGGGCCTGCAGCGAATCCTTTATTTTTTCTGAAATGAAATCGTACTTCTCCATTTGTGAAAGTACTACGTTTCTTCTATTGGTAACGCCTTCGGGATTGCGGACGGGATTGTAAAGCGAGGCATTCTTGAACATGCCCACCAGCGTTGCCGATTCTACGGTGCTCAATTCAGAAGGCGGTTTGTCAAAATAAATATGCGCGGCCGATTCTATGCCCACGGCTTGGTTCACAAAATCGTATTCGTTAAAATACATCGTGATTATCTCGTCCTTTGTATAGCGGCGTTCCAAGCGGGTGGCGATAATCCATTCCTTAATTTTCTGTAGACCACGTTGCAATTTGTTTCTTGAAACCTGTTCTGTAAAAAAAAGTTTCGCCAACTGCTGGCTGATAGTACTCGCCCCGCCACGGGAGCCCAAAAAAGCAACGGCACGCACCGTACCTCTGGCGTCAATGCCCGAATGGTCATAAAACCGCACATCCTCAGTTGCAATAAGGGCGTTCACCAAATGGTCCGGCAAGGAATCATAGGGAACGGGCGTCCTGTTTTCCTTGTAGAATTTTCCAATGGTTTTTCCGTCGGAAGAAATGATTTCGGTGGCAAGATTTTTTTCAGGATTTTCGAGGCTGGTTTCGTCGGGAAGACTCCCGAAAACGCCCCAGGAGGCCAAAAGAAAGAAGAGAACAACAAACAAAATAAATCCCGCGAAAACCTTCCAAAAGGTTTTAATGTGATGGCTTACACCGTTTTGGGTTTTCTTTTTTGGGTTTTTTGGAGCTGTTTTTTTTGTTGCCATATTTTATTGTTTGGTAGCTTCCTCAACGCTGAAGCCCACATCCGTAATGCCTTCAAGTTTGGTAACGCCCTCCACCGCGCCATTATTGCGCATGGCCTGGCCAATGGTAACGGTGTAAATTCCATCTTCAAAAAACTGTACGTTTTCTTTGTACCAAAGCTTGTTTTCCTTCACGTTTCCTATTCCTTGGCCCATCCACGAACCATCAGGGTTGGCCATTCGATATTCCAATGTATCGGTGATGGTTTTGCCGTGCGGAAAATTCATCGACACTATTAAAAATATATTATTGAACTTATATTCGTTGCTATTGCGGATGTTTAAAAACAGATTGTATTTTTTTATGGAATCCAATTGCGGAATTTTAAATTCAACTATTTCATTTTGGCCCCAAAATCCTTCCATAGCCCGTGTTTCGCTAAAAACCGTATCGGAATCGCAGGAAATGAAAATTCCCATTAACAAAAAAAGCACGACGAACTTATTCATTTTTGGAAGGCTTTCTATTTCTGTTTTTATTGCTCGGTTTATTTCCCGGATTATTATTCGGATTAGGTTTCTTTTTAAGGGAATTTCCTGCAGCCGCCTCAACTTTGTTTTTGTTGCGATTCTTATTTCGGCGCTTTTTGCCCGATTGTTTCGGCCGGTCAAAACGGGTCAGACTATCTTGCCCCACCACATTGCTATAGGGTTCTTTTTCAACCTTTGGCGCTTCAATTATGAATTCTTCCAAAGCCATGGGTTTCTTGCCTTTTTTGTTCAGATCGATAATTTCGTTTGCTTTTTCGGCGGTTAGCTGGTGCCAGTTCATAAATTCCTTTTCGTAAGCGTACCAAAGCAGGCCTTTGAAAATATCTATTTTTTGGCAGGTGGCATTTCCCTTTTCGGTTTGAAGTTTTATTTCAGTATTCGGAAAACTTTCCAAAGCCTCCAAATACGTATCCAATTCATAATTCAAACAGCATTTCAATTTTCCACATTGTCCGGCAAGTTTTTGAGGATTCAGCGAAAGTTGCTGATAAGGCGCCGCGGAAGTGTTCACAGAACGAAAATCCGTGAGCCAAGTGGAACAGCAAAGTTCACGGCCGCAACTGCCAATCCCACCCAAACGCGCGGCTTCCTGGCGGAAACCTACTTGTTTCATTTCAATTCGGGTGTTGAAAGTGCGCGCAAATTCTTTTA
>CALDPL010000292.1 GCA_937911965.1 uncultured Allomuricauda sp.
AGTATGTGGCAGTACGGAATTTTGCCTTGGTCTCAAGGATGTGAACGACGGGGCCGGGATGTTGTTGGGCAGTACCCTGGACAGCCTTCGGGCCGCCTCAATTCTGAAGAACATGCGTACCCTGCACATCAGGATCAAAATGCACGGTGAAAATGCCCTGTATCTCGCAAAGCGGTTCCAAGAGGACGGCCTAAAGGTGATGTATCCCGGCCTGGAATCCCATCCCGGGCATTTGGTGATGAAGGAGCAGATGAATCCGGAATACGGTTTTGGAGGCCTGCTCACCCTGGATGTGGGATCCTTGGAAAAGGCCAATGAACTGATGGAGTCCATGCAGAGGAACAAACTGGGCTACCTGGCCGTGAGCCTTGGTTTTTACAAGACCCTCTTCTCCGCCCCCGGCACCTCCACCTCTTCTGAAATCCCGATCGAGGAGCAGCAGGCCTTGGGCCTGACCCAGGGGCTGATCCGATTTTCAATCGGCCTGGACAACGACATTCACAGAACCTATAAGGAGATGAAGGCCTGCATGGAACCATTGGGGATCCTCTGATTCCAACTCCATGGAAGCCCGATTAAGTTTTTGGAGAACAGCATCCAAAATCGTAATATTACCGCTGAACAAATCCGCACCACATGCCAGATAGTGACAAAAGGCCCCAATTCAGGGAGGACGAACACATTGTCGAGGACAAAAACCTTACCATTGCCCAAGCCCTGATACCGGTCTTCGCCCTGGTGGGCATGTTGGCTTACAATGTTTATGTTTTTGGAGACGATGCCATTAGCGGTTCCAATCAGTTCATCCTTTTGATGGGAGGAGCAGTGGCCGCAATAGTTGGTGTTTTCAACAAAGTTCCTTTCAAAAGAATGCTTGCCGAAGTGGAAGAGAACGTTCGCTCGACCACCGGGGCCCTGCTCATTCTCCTGATGGTAGGCGCCCTTTCGGGTACCTGGTTGGTCAGCGGGGTCATCCCGGCCATGATCTACTACGGCATGCAGATCTTGAACCCCACTATTTTTTTGGCGGCCTGTGTGATCATTTGCTGTATCATTTCCCTGGCCACCGGCAGCAGCTGGACCACATCGGCCACGGTAGGGATCGCCTTGGTCGGCATAGGGAACGCTCTGGGTATTCCCATGGGCATGACTGCGGGCGCCGTCTTATCGGGAGCCTATTTCGGGGATAAGATGTCCCCCTTGAGCGATACCACCAATTTGGCCCCGGCCATGGTCGGAGGGGAACTGTTCGCCCACATCCGGTATATGGCCTTGACCACCACCCCCACGATCTTGATCACCCTGATCGTATTCATCATCATGGGCTTTACCATCGACACTTCCGGGGTAACGGACACAGCCTCCATACTTTCCAATATCAAAGCCACCTTCAACATCAACGGTTGGCTGTTTTTGGTGCCGGTGGCCGTGATCTTCCTTATTGTAAAAAAGGCCCCACCCTTGATGGCCTTGCTCGTCGGCACCCTTTTGGCAGCGGTATTCGCCCTTATTTTTCAGCCCGATCTTCTGGCGGGCCTCGGGGGCGGAAGCAGTTTGAACTTCGAGTCCGGGTACAAGGGCATTTTGAACACCATCACCATCGATACTGAAATCGCCACCGACGACCCCGCACTCAACGATCTTTTCTCCTCAGGGGGCATGGCCGGGATGTTGGGCACCATCTGGTTGATCATCTGTGCCATGGTGTTCGGCGGCATCATGGACGGAATCGGGGCCCTGGAACGGATCACGGAATCCCTTTTGAAAATGGCCAAGTCCACCTTCGGGCTCTTCGCCAGTACCGTGGGCAGCTGCCTTGCGTTGAATATCACAGCTTCCGATCAATACCTGGCCATAGTGGTCCCTGGGAAAATGTTCTCCAAGGCATACAAGGATCGTAATCTCGCCCCGGAGAACCTGAGCAGGACCTTGGAGGATTCCGGTACGGTAACCTCGGTCCTGGTGCCCTGGAACACCTGTGGCGCCTATCAAAGTGGGGTGCTCGGCGTGGGCGTCGGGGAATATTTCGTATATGCCATCTTCAATTGGCTCAGTCCGATCATGACCCTGATTTTCGCTGCCTTTAAAATCAAGATCAAGCAGTTGGTAAAATAAAAATAAGCAACCTCCAAGGGGCCATTGGGTTTCAATGGGATAATGACAATTGAGGGGGACCCATGGAATCCACCCCATTTGGATTTGTCGCACCATTTTATCAACAAGGCATTTCCCCCTCCCACCAAGCCATTTTTTTTGAGTATTTTTGGGGCTTGAACAAAATACGATATCATGGCAACTGTTACCTTAAAAGGAAATCTGATAAACACCATTGGGAAGCTTCCCGAACCGGGCTCCCAAGCCCCTGGGTTCACCTTGGTGAAAAATGATCTTTCCACTGTGTCCCTCTCGGATTTCAGCGGACAAAAATTGGTCCTCAATATATTTCCGAGCATCGACACTGGGACCTGTGCCCAATCCGTCCGACAGTTCAACAAGGAGGCTGCCCAATTGGACGGCACCAAGATCCTTTGCATCTCCAGGGACCTTCCCTTTGCCCAATCCCGCTTCTGTGGGGCCGAGGGCATCGATAAGGTGGAGACCCTTTCGGACTACAGGGACGGAAACTTTGGAAAGGCCTACCAAGTGGCCTTTACCGATGGCCCATTGGAAGGCCTGCTCTCCAGGGCCGTGGTGGTCATCGACAAAAACTCGACGGTGGTCCATATCGAACAGGTGGCCGAAACCGGGGACGAACCCGACTATCGGGCCGCCCTTGATGCCCTGAAGAATGCCTAGGGAATCTTTTTTGAAAAATCGGATCCGCAGTATAGGATTTGCTCTAAAGGGCATGTTCGTGCTCCTTCGGACGGAGGCCAGTATCAAGATCCAATTTTTCATTGCCCTGGTGATGGCGGCAGCGGGTTTTTATTTTGGGATATCGGCCACGGAATGGTGCATACAGCTGTTGGCCATCGGCCTGGTCATGGGAGTGGAAGGGGTCAATACGGCCATCGAAAAGCTTTCTGATTATGTGCAGCCCAAAAAGGATCCCGCAATCGGCCTGATCAAGGATGTTTCCGCAGGGGCGGTAATGATCGTATCGGTCGTAGCCTGCACCGTGGGACTGATCATCTATGTCCCCAAATTGATCTAGGAACATCCGATCCCCCATTCGTCCCGTATTTTTATAACTTAGCCCCGAATTAATCTGCATTGATGGCAAAAAAAAGAACTAAATCAAAAGCCGCGCCCACCCCTGCCAAAAAGAAGGTTTCCCTGAGACCCTCCAAGCAGAACAAGATCATATTGGGCAGTCTTTTGATCTTGTTGAGCATTGCCCTGTTTTTCTCCTTTATGTCCTTTTACTTTACCTGGCAAGAGGACCAAAGCATGCTGGGAGAATTTGCCGATCGCAATGCCCAGGCCAGCAATTTGTTGAACAAGTTTGGTGCCAGTGTCAGCCATTTCTTCATGTACCAAGGCTTTGGATTGGCCTCCTTTGCCATTCCCCTACTCTTGGCCATTACCGGCCTCTACCTCTTTTTGGGGATTCCCTTGAAAGGCCTGGTGGGGAAATGGATCTGGGGACTCACCGGCCTGATCTGGCTGTCGGTCGCCCTCGGCTTTTTTGCAGGCAGCCTACCGCTGTTGGGCGGGCTCATCGGTTATGAGGTGAACGATTTTCTACAGGATTATACGGGCAAGATCGGTGTATTTCTCCTATTGATGTTCGTCTTTGTGGTCATCTTGGTCAGGTTGTTCAATTTTACTCCCGAAGGGGTTGCCCGAATGTTCCGGTCCACGGGGAAAAAAGTCGGTACCCCCGATAGGGGCCTAGGGACCCAGGTCAATTTGGAGGAAGAC
>CALDPL010000293.1 GCA_937911965.1 uncultured Allomuricauda sp.
ACAGGGACAATTTCTTGTTGAGGTTGTAGATGCCCGGGGCCTCGGTAAATCCCTGTGGGCCAAGTTTGGGGTGGCCGTGGAACGGTGGAACCGTTCAGAGTTAAAAGTGAACATGGAATTCGAGAACAAAAGACAGACCAATACCCCCGGCACTGCCTACAAATTGGCCCTAACCCTGGCCATAGGGTTGTTGTTGTCCATCACCGCCCTATTGTTCCACCAGATCAGGACCTTGGAGAAGTCTTCAGCCCTGGTATCCCATTCCATAATGGTGGACAAGGAAATAAATACCCTTTTTTCACAGTTTGACCTGATGGAGTCCGCTGAGTTCCGGGCCGTGATTCTACGGGATTCCACCCTGGGGGAAAGTTATGTGGATCGGAAATTGGACAGTGACCGAACCTTTGAAAACCTGAAGTACTTGGTCCAGGACATGCCCCACCACCAAGCATACCTGGATTCCGTTGCCATTTTGAAGGACCAACTTCACAGCACCTTAACGGGTATGCACAGTCATATCAAACCCGTTTTGGCAGATTTGACCACCATGCTCTATGTCGAAAAGGCCGCCTCCATATTAAGGAAACTCAGGGACATACGGACCGAAATGCTGCTCCACAATGCCGATCTGTTGAGACAACGAATGGAAGTCCATAGACGCTATACTTTTTTGACCCCGGTCACCTCCCTATTGTTGGCGGTATTCTCCATTGTGGTGTTCTCCATAGCCTATGTTCGGCTCAGACGGCAAAAGAACAGGATCCAATCCTCGGAACTCCTTTTGCAGAACATTGTACAGAGTACGGACAATATCATGAACTATTACGAGCCCATTCGCGATGGATCGGGGGAAGTGGTCGATTTTCAGGTGGTGTTCGCAAATAGCTGCAACAAGGAATATCTGGACCTGGACCCTGAGGATATCCTTGGTAAGCCGATTTCGGAGGTTTTCCCCTTCGTAAATAAAAACAATGAACTTCAGCGCATGGTGGACTGTTTCCACAAGGGAGGTTCCATCGATTTTGAACGACAGTTCGAGGTGAAGGGGGAGCGGTATTGGTTCCACACCTTTATCAAGGCCATGGACCGGGGGCTGCTGGAAGTGGTCCGCAACAATACCGAGGAAAACATTGCCAAGGAAGACCTGCTTCACCTGAACGAAAAGTTGGAAATCCAAAACTTCATCATGACCG
>CALDPL010000294.1 GCA_937911965.1 uncultured Allomuricauda sp.
AGCGTGACCGAGCCGGCGAGGAGCGCGAGCACCAGGCCGCCCATGCCCGCCGACGCACTCGCGCCACCGGAATTGGTCACGCCCTCCACGAGCAACTTTTCCATTGACAACCGTTCCCTTAAAATCGATGTAGCCGTTTTGGACAGCAAACTGGCACCAAGGTACTGCGGTCTCACCATAAGCAACCTTATCGTCCAGGAATCCCCGGATTGGCTCAAGAACAGATTGTTGGCCATCGGCCACTCCCCCATCAACAATGTGGTCGATGTGACCAATTATGTATTGCACGAACTTGGGCAGCCCCTCCATGCATTTGACGCTTCGAAGATCAAGGGCAACAAGATCGAGGTCAAGACCCTGCCCGCAGGCACCAAATTCAGGACCCTGGACCAGGTGGACCGCGAGCTTCACCCGGAAGACCTTATGATATGTGACAGTGAACGGCCCATGTGCATAGCAGGGGTATTCGGGGGCATCCATTCCGGGGTTACCGAACATACCTCCTCCATTTTCTTGGAAAGCGCCTACTTCGATCCGGTCTCGGTCAGGAAGACTGCCAAACGGCATGGACTCAACACGGATGCATCCTTTCGGTTCGAGCGGGGCATCGATATCAATATGACCGAATACGCCCTAAAAAGGGCGGCCTTGCTTATCCGTGAGATTGCAGGGGGATATATCAGTTCGGAGATTGTGGACCTCTACCCCAAAAAGCCGAACGACAGACAAGTTTTTCTGACCTTTGACAAGATCAACAATTTGATCGGCCAGGAAATACCCAAGGACACCATAAAATCCATTCTCTCCTCCCTGGAGATCCGCATAAACAATGTGACCGAATCCGGTCTGGGGCTCACCATCCCCTCCTATAGGGTGGATGTGACCCGTGAAGTGGACGTGATCGAAGAGATCCTAAGGGTATACGGGTACAACAATATTGACTTTAAGGAAAAACTCAATGCGTCCATAGCCAAATCTTCCCGCTTTGAGAACCACAGGATCCAAGATGTCATCGGCAATACCCTGGCTGCCCAGGGTTTCTATGAGATCATGACCAATAGCCTGGTCCCGGCGAGCAGTGTTTCCCAGGAGGAGGAAAGCTCCGTGCGGATGTTGAATCCCTTGAGCTTAGATCTATCGGTACTGCGAAACAGCATGTTGTGTTCAGGCCTTCAGACCATTGGACACAACCACAACAGGCAAAAGACAGACCTAAAACTCTTTGAGTTCGGAAAGACCTATCACAAAAAGGAGGGGGACTATATGGAAAAGGGCCACTTGGCCATTTTCATCACCGGACAGCGCAGACCGGATCGCTGGACCGGCCCTTCGGGAACCACGGACTTTTACTACTTAAAGGGGATTGTGGAATCCCTCTTTGACAGATTGGGGATCGGGGATGTGGAAAATGCCCCCTTGGACGAAGCGGGCTTTGCCGAAGGCCTCCGCTGCACCCATAAGGGAACCCATCTGGCCTCCTATGGCCTGGTTGAAAAAGGCATGCTGAAGAAGTTCGACCTCAAAGGGGAGGTGCTCTATGCCGATTTTGATTGGGAAGCGGTCTTGGACTGTGTGGAACATCGGAACATCGTCTATAGGGAAATTCCCAAGTACCCCGCGATCTCCCGGGATTTCGCTCTTCTTCTCGATAATTCCACGGCCTTCCAAAAGGTGTACGACATTGCATGGGACACGGAACAAAAATTGCTCAAAGGGGTGAACCTGTTCGATGTATATACCGGGGATTCCCTTCCCGAGGGAAAGAAGTCCTACGCGGTGAGCTTCACCTTTTCGGATCCCAAAAAGACCCTGACCGACAAGCAGGTCGATAAGATTATGGGGAAACTCTTGGCCCGCTTCCAAAAGGAATTGGGTGCGGAACTCAGGTAAGTCCCTACATTTGGGAGGGCACGATTACCCTATCGATTTCGTGGACCACCCCATTTGCGAGGCTTAGATCCGCAGTGGTTATCTTGGCCCTATTGCCCGTTGGGTCGGTAAGCACTATATCGGAACCCTCCATATGGGCCAATAACTTTTTTCCCTGTACCGTGGTAAAACTGGTCTTTCCATTCCCACGGGAAAGTGCCCGCAGAATATCGGATGCCGTCAGCTGCCCGGCCACTATATGATAGGTGAGCAGGGTCTTCAATTCCCTTTTGTCCGTGGCATTGATAAGCTCTTCCATCCTGGAATGGGAAAACTTATGGAATGCCGCATCCGAGGGTGCGAAAACCGTAAAGGGACCCGATTCCGCCAAGACCTGGTCCAGGTTTGCGGCCTTGACCGCGGCGATCAAGATTTTATGGCCCTTGGTTTCCTGACCAAATTGGGAAACGGATATCAGATTCGGGACATGGGTCTGGGCCCAGGACGAAGTGGCCAGGGCCATACATAGGCCAAGCAGGATTTTGGGGATGGGGGATTTCATAAAGTGTACTTCAAATTTGGGGCATTCACTTGTTTTGGTCATTTTTCACGACAAAGCGTCAAAAAGACCGATAAGATACACCTTTTAGAGAATATCCCAAGCTTTTTTTTCAGCCACAATATCATTTAACACTATGTTAATCTCAAGATTCCAGGCGATTTTTGAGCAATACGAATTCAATTCATTAACTTTGAGTGAATTGATAATATCACACCATGTTTTTAAAAGGTACGGACGTTGAGGACAGGCTCCAACACCTGAGGGAAAAACAAAGGAACGGGGACCAAATCTTGGAGGAAGTCCGGGAAATTTTAAGAAAGGACCTCCAAAGGGAGAAACGGATTGTCGAAGGGCTTGCTTCAAAAAATTCGAGCGTCTCCAATAAATTTGATTTTGAACTTTTGGAGACCGACAGGATCCATCATATCGATACGATCAAGAAAATCTGCATAGACTACAGGCTTCGCTTTTTGGACACCTCCTATTTCAAGGGAAAGATTCCCCGAGCCGCCCTGGAAAAGATAAAGGCCCTTGAGGCTTCCCACAATATTGAAATTGAGGGCTACAAGATCATGGCACCCTCCAAGCTCTTCAAACTGGAGAACATGGACGACCCCCTGCTCTTTGCCCCCATCGGCAACGACTATTATTATTTGGTGCACAAATGGGGTAAGGACCTCCACCCCTTGCGCAGGATGATGGCTTGGCCGTTCAAGAACAAAGGGAACTTGTGGTCGTGGTGCTCGCCTTGAGTTATTTGGTGGCCCTTATGGTACCCGAGGGACTCTTCTCAAAGAACAGTTCCACTGCGGAATTCCTGATCATCTTTTTCTTTATGTTCAAGTGTCTGGCCTCCGTGGTGATCTTTTACGGCTTCGCCTTGGGGAAAAACTTCAATCCCGCCATTTGGAACAGCAAACACTACAATTCCTAGACCCCTAGGGCGTACATTTTGTCCCGCTGCTCCTTAATGGACTTGTCCGACATATAGTCATCGAAGCTGAGGTAACGGTCAATGGTCCCCCTTGGGGTCAATTCAATGATCCTATTGGCCACCGTGTTCACGAACTCATGGTCGTGGGTGGTCAACAGTACGGTGCCCTTGAAATTCTTGAGGGAGTTGTTAAAGGCGGTAATGCTTTCCAGGTCCAAATGGTTGGTGGGCTCGTCCAACATCAGGACATTGGCCCTGAGCATCATCATACGGCTGAGCATGCAACGGACCTTTTCCCCACCCGATAGGACGGTACATTTTTTCAGGGCCTCTTCCCCACTGAAGAGCATTTTGCCCAAAAAGCCCCTGAGGTACACCTCTTCCCGCTCTTCCTCGGTCTTGGCCCATTGGCGCAGCCAATCCACCAAATTGATGTCTTCCTTGAAAAAATCAGAGTTGTCGGCGGGCAGATAGGATTGGGTCGTGGTCACCCCCCATTGAAAGGAGCCGGCGGAGGCCTTGGACTTTCCGTTGATTATATCGTAGAAGGCCGTGGTCGCCCTGGAATCCCTGGAGAGAATGGCCACCTTGTCCCCTTTTGCCAAGTTGATGTCAACCCCCTCGAACAACAGATCGCCGTCCTCCGAAGTGGCCGCCAGTTTTTCCACATTG
>CALDPL010000295.1 GCA_937911965.1 uncultured Allomuricauda sp.
CTCTCCGTCCCCATTGAGGAAGTGGCCCATATCTATACCGAGAACACCGTGACCTACGTGGTGGGGACCAATGGAAAAAAATCGACCAGCAACTCCAGCTTGGACCAGCTTTTCTCCCAATTGGACGAATCCGTCTTCTTCAGGGCCAACCGACAGTTCATCATTTCGATCCACAGCATCGATAAAATTGTAAAATACGGCAACAACCAACTCAAGATCTTGGTCCGCCCCCACGCCCCCATGGACATCCTGATCGGTAAGAACAAGGCCGCAGAGTTCAAAAGCTGGCTGAACTCGTAAAACATCCGACAAAAGGAGGCCATCAAGGGGTTAAAATACCCTAAAAATATCACAAAAAATCGATATATAATATAATGAATGTTAATCACTTATCCAATGATTTCCCTCATAGGAATCCTGCGCTTTATTTCCGATATTCAAGGTATTGATTAACAGTAAAATCCGAGATATTATGACAAGATTAAAAGACAAGGTAGCAGTGATCACCGGAGGGTCCGGTGCCATAGGTTCCACAACGGCCAAATTGTTTTTGGAACATGGGGCCAAGGTCGTCCTGGTGGACATCAATGGGGAATCCCTGGAAAAGGTGGCAAAAGACCTGAACCATGATAAGCTGAGCTATGTGACCGCAGATGTCACCAAGGCCAAAGATGTGGAGAATTATGTAAAACACACCGTGGACACCTTCGGCAAAATTGATGTATTCTTCAACAATGCCGGAGTGGAAGGGGTGGTCAAGCCCATTGAGGATTATCCCGAAGATGTCTTTGTGCGACTGATGGACATCAACGTAAAAGGGGTGTGGCTGGGCATGAAATACGTATTGCCCCAGATGAACGATGGAGGCAGTATCATCAACACCTCGTCGGTGGCCGGGCTCATGGGATCGGCCAATATGACCGCCTATGTGGCCAGTAAGCACGCCGTGATCGGCCTTACCAGGACCGTCGCCCATGAGGTCGCCCCAAGGGGCATTCGGGTGAACACCATACACCCCGCTCCCGTGGACAACCGCATGATGCGCTCCCTTGAGGATGGGTACGCCCCAGGGGAAGGGGAAAAGGTCAAAAGGGATTTTGAGGACAGCATCCCGTTGAAACGATATGCCACCAATGAGGATATCGCCAAAGGGGTACTCTTCCTGGCCTCCGATGACAGCAGGTACACCACCGGTTCCAAACTGGTCGTGGACGGAGGCATGACCATGGCATGATCCAAAGATTGAACGATTGCTTCAGGATCCCGAGCATCCCGCGTGGTGCTTGGGATTCTTTTTTAAAATGCCGTCCTAGAGGGACCCTGACTTTTCCCCGAGCAGGGCGAGCATCCGGTCTTCCACTTCCTTCGAATCCCAGATTTCCTCTATATTGGGCAGCTCCATGATCTGTTTCATGATGCCTTCCTGAAGGTCCCCCAGGGCCAATGCCTCGGTATAGGGCCTATCGGAGAAGGTCACCCTGCTGTATACCGGTTCCCACTTTTCGGGGTGTTTTGCCTCAAAATGGCGCTCGATCTTTTTTTGCAGCAAAAATTTGGGATCGGCCGTCTTGCTGCTCATCTCCATAAAGTTTCTGTAACTGAGCTCCGCAATGGCATCCGCATTGGGCTTGCGTGTTTTTTGGTACCGATCAAAAATTAGGTCCCAACGGTCCCCATGGAGTTCCATCAGGGCATCCAGCTCATGGATGTCCTCAAAGCCTGCATTCATGCCCTGTCCGTAAAAGGGCACCACGGCATGGGCGGAATCCCCGACCAGCACCACCTTGTCCCAATAGGTCCAGGGATAGCATTTCATGGTGACCATGGTCGAGGTGGGATTCCCGAAGAAATCCTTGGTCAGATTTTCAATTTCATTTCCGACATCGGGAAAATATTCCATAAAAAAGGCCTTGGCCGCCTTCTCGGTCTTGATGTTCTCAAAGGAAACATCCCCCTCGAAGGGCAAGAAAAGGGTACAGGTAAAGGAACCGTCCAAATTGGGCATGGCAATGAGCATAAAGCGGCCCCTGGGCCAGATATGGAAGGAATTTCGATCCAGTTTATGGCTGCCGTCCGCATTGGCCGGAATCGAGAGTTCCTTATAGCCCACATCGATAAAATCCTGGGAATAATCAAACCTGCTCTGCCGCTGCATCTTGTGCCTCACCCGGGAAAATGCCCCGTCACAGCCAAATACAATATCAAAGGAATGCTCCTTCCACTCCCCTTTTTCCGAAGCCCCGGTATAGATCTTGGCCTCGGGAAGGTCGATGTCCCAGAGCTTTTCACCAAAGCGGAACTCACTGCCCTCGGCCTCCGCCAGATCGATCATCCTTTTGTTGAGCACCCCCCTGGAAATGGACCATATGGCTTCCCCTTCCTTCCCGTATTTCTGAAAATACATCGGGGTATCCTTCAGGTGCATGGCCCTTTTGTCCAGGGGGATGGCCAACTCCCGGATCTTGGAGTCCACACCCACCTTTTCCAGGGCCTTCCATCCCCGATCGCTCATGGCCAGATTGATCGAGCGGCCCGAAAACTCTATGGTGCGAATGTCCGGCCTTCGATCGAAGACCGTGACCCCATGTCCTTTTTTTCTGAGATAGATCGCTAAAAGGGAACCCACCAAGCCGGAGCCGATGATGGCAATGTTTTTGGAAGTCTGTACCATAATTGCCCTTTCGGGCCCATTTGGGTTAAGATTCAAAAATAAGGAAATTTAATCGATGTAATCCCCCAAAGGAACCGGGGCATCCCATCAAATGATTCAAAAAGTGTCTTAAGAAAAAATTAACGGCCCTCCATGGTCCTTGGGCCGGGATCCCTTCGTATATATTATGAATATTCCGCTTCGGCGCCTATATATGCAAAAGTCCTTCCCATACCCTGGTGAAGGACTTTTCCCTTTTGGGGGGATTTATAAAGCTTTGGGGAAATCGGATTTGCTCCAATACTCTTCCCTAAGATTCCATTACAATGGAACAATAATTTAATATTAACAAAAGCTTCAATTATAATTGAAACTTTTCTGCCATAGAGAAAATTTGAACCCCTGGGAGGATCTTTCAATTTTCCGCTGGCTTCCCTATTCCAGGATCCCGTCCACGATTCCGTATTCCACGGATTCCTGGGCATCCATCCAATAATCCCGATCAAAATCCTTCATCACCTTCTCAAAGGTCTGCCCGCAGTTCTCAGCCAATATCTTGGCCCCTATCTCCTTGGTCTTTAGAATTTCCCTGGCCTGGATCTCAATGTTCGAAGCCTGTCCCCTGGCACCCCCACTGGGTTGGTGGATCATCACCCGGGCGTGGGGCTGAATGAACCTTCTTCCCTTTTCCCCTACGGACAAAAGGATGGAACCCATGGATGCCGCCAGTCCCGAGCAAACGGTGGACACAGGGCTCTTGATCTGTTTTATGGTATCATATATGGCAAAACCCGAGGTCACATAACCTCCGGGGCTGTTGATGATCAATTGGATCTCCTTGTTGTCCAGCAGATCCAGATAGAGCAGATGATCTATCACATGCTTGGCGGAATCATCATCCACCTGCCCCCATAGGAACACTTTGCGCTGCTCTAACAATTTCTCTTGGATCAACTCCTGGACCTTTCCTTTTTTTGAACTCATTGTATCTTTTGTTGAAAGCATCAAAAATAATCAAATTCCAAGGAAGTTGGGGCACCGATTTGAATCCATCGACCAAATTTGGGAAGCGGTCCTTTCCCAGTCCCACGGTAAACACCTTCCTTAAGGACCCCAAGGACCTGTTGCCAAGGCAATGGGGATTTAAAAAGGAAATCCAAGTCGCCCGTTACAGGACCCTACTTTCCGTTTCTGTGAAGAAAAAGGCTGAGGCCCAACACCAAGACCACGCCGGCCAAGAGGGCCGTGAAACTGTATACCAGGGAGGCGGTTTCGGCCAAAAACCCCATCAGGACGGGTCCCACCATAAATCCGATATAGCCCGTGCCCGCGATAAAGGCCACCCCTTGGGAGGAATCCACCCCTTTAAGGTTGCCCCCGATGCGGA
>CALDPL010000296.1 GCA_937911965.1 uncultured Allomuricauda sp.
GGTTCCCGGCACGGATGGCGTGCCTCAGCCAGCACAGGTGCCGTGCCGTGTGGCACGGATCGTCAGGATGTTGGCATTGCCGCCAGTCCGCCGCCGGGATGAGGATGGGGTCGTGGACGTGGCGATGGTGCTGCCCGAGGAGTTCCAGCTGCTGGACCTGGCCGGCCCGGCGGAGGTGCTGGCGACGGCGTCGCTCGTCGGCTGGGCCGCGCTCTGGCTCGCGCACTGGATCTGGGCGCGGAGGGTGCTCGACGACCGGCGGAACGCACCGCACCTGCTGCTGGGGTCCTTCATCGGGCTGGCCGCCTCCCAGTTCAAACTCGAGTCCGCCATTGTTTCCGTGGTGGGGGACGATTTTCCAAAGGACTATCTGGAACTCCTCAAGCAGCGGGACATCGACCTTTCAGGAGTGGAGGTCGTCAAGGGGGGAAAGACCTTTTTCTGGGAGGGCAGGTACCACAATGACCTGAACTCCAGGGACACCATACAGACCCAGCTCAACACTTTGGGCGATTTCAGGCCCGTGGTCCCGAAACACTTTCTCAGTGCGGACGTCATGATGCTCGGAAACCTCCACCCAAATACCCAATTGAGTGTAATCCAGCAGATGGAAAAACGACCAAAGCTCATAATAATGGACACCATGAACTTTTGGATGGACAACAGTTGGGACGAGCTTATGCAGGTCATTGCCAAAATAGATGTGATCACCATCAACGACCAGGAGGCCAGACAGCTGACCAAGGAGCATTCCCTGGTAAAGGCCGCCGCCAAGATCCAGGAAATGGGACCCAGGTACGTGGTCATCAAAAAAGGGGAGCACGGAGCGCTGTTGTTCCACAAAAACAAGATATTCTTTGCCCCCGCCCTTCCGCTGGAGGAGGTATTCGACCCCACAGGGGCCGGGGATACCTTTGCCGGTGGTTTTTCAGGTTACCTGACCCAGGCCGGCAACATTTCCTTTGACAGCATGAAGAATGCGATCATCCACGGTTCCAACCTGGCCTCCTTCTGTGTGGAACGCTTTGGTACCGAACGGATGCAGGCCTTGGGGGAACGGGAGATCAAAGAACGTTTGATGCAGTTCAAGGAATTGACCCAGTTCAATATAGAATTAACATAAAATCCATGCCCTGATCCGTTCGGGGCATTTTTTATTTCGTTTTTTATGAGTGATGCCATTAAGCACGAATGCGGAATATCCCTGATCCGTTTGCTCAAACCCCTGGAATACTACCAGGAAAAATACGGTACGGCCTTTTACGGGGTCAACAAAATGTACCTGATGATGGAGAAGCAGCACAACCGGGGCCAGGACGGGGCCGGTTTTGCGAGCATAAAACTGGATGTGGAGCCCGGGCAGCGCTATATGAGCCGGGTGCGGTCCATCGATCCCCAGCCCATACAGGATATTTTCGGGCAGATCAATAACCGGATCAACACCAGCCTGGCGGAGAATCCCGGGCACCTCAAGGATGTGCCCTGGCAAAAAAAGAACATCCCCTATATCGGGGAACTCCTCATGGGCCATGTGCGATACGGCACCTTTGGCAAGAACTCCATAGAGAACGTACACCCCTTTATCAGACAGAACAACTGGATGCACCGCAACCTGATCTTGGCCGGAAACTTCAACCTCACCAATGTGGACGAGCAGTTCAACAACCTGGTGGAGCTGGGACAGCATCCCAAGGAAATGTCGGATACGGTGACCGTCATGGAAAAGATCGGACACTTTTTGGACGATGCCGTCGCCAAGATCTACAAGGACATCAAAAAGGAGGGCTTCAACAAAAGGGAGGCCTCCCCCATTATCGCCGAACGCCTCAACCTGGCCAAGATCCTGAGAAAGGCATCCAAGAACTGGGACGGGGGCTATACCATGGGAGGCCTTCTGGGCCATGGGGACGCCTTCGTGGTACGCGACCCGGCGGGCATCCGTCCCGCCTATTATTACCGGGATGAGGAATTGCTGGTGGTCGCCTCCGAACGTCCCGCCATCCAAACGGCCTTCAATGTAAAATACGAGGAGGTCATGGAACTGAAGCCCGGCCATGCCCTGATCAGCAAAAAGAACGGGGCCGTGGCCATCAAGAAAATCCTGGAGCCGACCGAGCGCAAGGCCTGTTCCTTTGAACGCATCTACTTTTCCAGGGGCAGCGACAAGGAAATTGACCAGGAACGGAAGATGCTGGGCAAAATGGTAGTGGGAGAAGTGTCGTGGAAGAATGTTAGCGGACCTATTACAATTGCCGATTAC
>CALDPL010000297.1 GCA_937911965.1 uncultured Allomuricauda sp.
ACATGCCATGGCCCAGGCGCGGGCCAACGGCAGTGCGCGGGTGCTGGTGATCCTCCGCGCACCCGCGGGCATTCCGGCGGGCCTGGTGGCACGCATGCACGCGATGGCCACGAACGCCGCCACCGCCGAGGACGTGCTGGCGCACCTGCCGGCAAATGGCTACCAGGTCAGGCGGCGCTTCGCGCTGGTACCGGCGATCGCGATCGAGGCCGATGCAACCACGTTGCGCCGGCTGGCCGAGGATCCTGCCGTGTTGCGGGTGGACATCGACGCCCCGGGCCATGGCCACGGCGTGCCTCCGGACGAGGCTTCCGTGCTGAACAACGTGGCGATGCTTCCCGACTGGGGCCTTGGCGGCAGCGGGCAGAAGGTTGCGATCATCGACACCGGCTACACGGCCACGCACCCGGACCTGGCAGCGCAGCTGGTCGACGAGCAGTGCTTCTGCTCCAACACCGGTCCCGGCGGTTGCTGCCCGAATCGCCAGCGCACCCAGTCCGGGCCCGGCTCGGCGGCCGACGACAACGGGCACGGCACCAATGTCAGCGGCATCATCGTCGGCGCGGGGAACATCGCGCCGCGCGGGGCGGTGCCGGAGACGCAAGTGGTGGCGGTCAAGGTGCTCGATGCGCGCAACAGCTTCTGCTGCACGTCGGACATCGTGGCGGCCATGGACTGGGTCGCCACGTACCACCCGGATGTCGACGCGGTGAACATGAGCCTGGGCACCTTCAACCTCTTCCCCGGGGATTGCGACACCGCGGTGGCTTACACCCAGGCCATGGCCATGGGGGTCGGTTTTATCGCCGCCTTCATCTCCGGTTTAGCCGCCTGTACCTGGATGATCAAACTGGTGCGCCAGAGCAAGCTGACCTATTTTGCCGTCTATTGCCTTATCGTGGGAGCCATCGCAGTGGCTTGGAGCATTTGGGGATAGATCGGTATCTTTGTACCAAAGAAACATTTTTTGATCGGTAAGGAAGATATATTGGAAGGTCAACTCATCTTGATCGACAAACCCTTGGAATGGAGTTCCTTCCAAGCGGTGAACTCGTTGAAATGGGCCATCCGCAAGAAATTCAACCTCAAAAAATTCAAAATCGGCCACGCCGGCACCCTGGATCCCCTGGCGACGGGGCTATTGATCATCTGTACGGGGGGGTTCACCAAGATGATCCCGGAGCTCCAGGACGGGATCAAGGAATATACGGGCAGCCTCACCCTGGGGGCCACGACCCCTTCCTACGACCTGGAGACCGAGGTGGACCATACCCATCCCATAGATCATATCACCCCGGAGGCCGTTTTGGAGGCCACAAAACAATTTTTGGGAAAAATTGAGCAACTGCCCCCCATGTACTCGGCTTTGAAAAGGGAGGGCAAACGCCTCTACGAACTGGCCCGGGAGGGCAAGGAAGTGGAGCTCAAACCCAGGAACGTTGAACTGTTCGAGTTTGAAATCACCGCGGTCCAGCTCCCCAGGGTGGATTTCAGGGTGGTGTGCAGCAAGGGGACCTATATCCGTTCCCTGGCCCATGACTTTGGGAAGGCCTTGGGATCGGGGGCCCATTTAACGGCACTGAGAAGAACCAAAATAGGGGATTACAACGTAGATAAGGCCCATACCCCCTCGCAATACAGGGAAAAATTGGGGGAAGGGGCCCTAAACGGGCAATGACCATGGGAAGGATTAAAATATTTTTGGGAAAAATCGGTTATAATTGGACCATGAACCTAAATACTCGGCAGTTGTCCCTTTTGATTACCAGCCTCTCCATGTCCATTGTGGTGTTGACGCTGTTCAACATCCATATGGGTGGGGCCAAAGAGGAAGAGTACGTCATCGAGATGAGCCTGGCCGATGAGGACATCGTGAAGCTCCTCGAGGAGGAGGAACAACGCCTGGAGGAACTTGCCGCCAACCTGGATCCCATAAAAAGCCATAGGGCACTCAATCAGACCGCAAAGCCCAGTTTTGGAAGCCCCGAGCCACTCAAGACCCTGGAGGAGCTTTTGGAAGAACGGGCCATGCAACAAGGGGAAGGGGAAATGCAGGGGGATGATTCGGGCTTTGAGGACCAACTCAGGGAATTGGCCAGTAAACGTGATGAAAACAAGCAAAAGTTGGGGGAACGGGATGCCCAAAAAGAAAATTTCACGTGCACGTTTCTGTCCCACTTGTCGGGCTAATAAAGCTGAACCAAAGCCTCCATCAAAACTGGCAACATCAGCATCGGTTTGTTTGAAAATAGCATGTTCCTCACTGGCAATGGTGAGGTCACA
>CALDPL010000298.1 GCA_937911965.1 uncultured Allomuricauda sp.
CGGGGTCCTGCTCGTAGAGGTTCATGACGGTCTGGACGGTGGCGGCGCCGCGTTCGAAGGCCGGTCGATGGTGTCACGGCTCGCGGGGCGGGCGCCGAAGTGCCAGTTGATTCGGGTTTCGAGTATGTCCACCACGATGTGGCCCCGTTCGGTCTTATTGGCAAAGCCGTGCCAGATGCTGTTCTCGATAAAGGGCTGCAAGATCAGGGGCGGCACCTTGAGCCGCTCCACCTCCAGGCCCTCTTCAACCTGAATGGCATGGGCAAACCTTCCGGGTTGCCGCTTGGCCTCAACTTGAAGGTAAAGTTCTATAAAATAAAGTTCATCTTCCAAGGGAATTTCCCTGAATTCCGAGTTTTCAAGGACCTTGCGCACCAATTTGGCGAACTTGCCCAGATAGTCCAGGGCCGTCCCGGTATCGTTCTTAAGGATATAGTCCCCAATCGAGTTTAGGGAATTGAAGATGAAGTGGGGGCTCATTTGGGCCCTAAGGGCCTTGAGCTCCGTTTCCGAAACCAGGGCCCTGAACTCGGCATCCATTTTTTGTTCCAGGGCATCCCTTCTTCTTTTGTACAATACAAAACCCAGGGCCGAGGCGAGCAGCAGTCCCCCACCCCCGATCAGGGAGGCCCTTTTTATGGTGGCTTGGCGGCCGATCTCCTGCTGTGCCAAGCTCCGTTCCCGCTCAAAATCAAACTCCATCTGCTTTCTGTTGACCTCCACCCTTCGGTTCTGTCCGTTGAGGCTGTCCTTGAAGGCAGAGAACCTCTTATAGGCCTCAAGGGCCTTGGGATACTCTTCCCGGGCGGTGTACAGATCGGCCAGGGTGCCCCAGGCAGACCTTTGCAGAAAGAGGTTCCCCGAGGCCTCACTGAGTTCCAGGGCCGCCTTGGCATAGTGTTCGGCCCTGTCGTATTCCCCCTTCCACAAATAGGCCATGGAAGCATTGGCATAGGCCGTGGGCCGTACGAATTCTATCCCGTATTCCTCTATAAGGGCCAAACTTCCATTGGCGGAAACCAGAGCGGAATCCAATTGGCCGTTTTGTCCATAGATCAGGGATAGATTGCTGTAAAGATTGGCCCTATAGGTCGGGTTTTCCTTGGTCAATTCCAATTTTAGTGCCCTGTTGTAAAAGTATATCGCGGAATCCAATTGGCCCAGGGAACCATATATATTGGCCATGTTCGCCGTGGCGGTGAGTTCCAGGCCGCTGTCATTGGCCAATACCCTTTTAAAATAATCCAGGGCCTTGCCGTATTCCTCCTGTTCGTAGTACAGGGTGCCAATTCCCCCGTATATGCTCCACCCCAGGGCTTTCAGGGAGGGATTCCCTTCCATGACGGAAAGGGCATTGTGATAGGCCTCTTGGGCCTTGTAGGGATTGGAAAAGGAATATTGGTGTATCAAGGCCAGCCTTTCGTGGGCCATCATGGTCCCTTTGCCGTACTGAAGCTCCTTGGCAAGCTCGAGGGTCTTTTGTCCAAAGTCCAACAGACCGCTGTCCGAAGGGTGGGCGAAGAGCGCCTTTTTGGCATAGAGGTTTCTCAAATCCACCAAGGCCGTGTCGGGAACCGTCCGGGCCTCGATCAAGAGGGAAAGTGAATCCAGTTCCTCTTGCAGTTGTTGTGCGGGGCGGGGAGCCCCAGGCATATTAGAAACAACAGGCAGAGGGTGAATTTCATATGAAAGGGGTTTGGTCGGGTTTTCAGGCCGTTGAAAATACGCATTTTCAAAAAAAATAATCGGATGTCGACACAAAATAGGCCAAAACGGGCATTAAATAAGGGGTGCTTCCACAAAAGCAGCTGTGGGAATAACTTAGGGGGGAATATGGATCGATACCCCTGGAATATGGAACCACAACGCATCACAACCCACATCAAAAGACCGGAAAAGCTGAATTTTGACAGCAGTGGCAATTTGGCGGTACCCTTGGTCCTGTCGCCCCTGATGGTGGGAATCGCCTTTGTATTATTGATGGCCTTGGGGGGATGTTCCCGGGATGGGAGCGGGATTCCCAATGGAACCTCAGGGGACTATTATTTTAAGTTCCAGGTGGACGGGGTACAGCACTCCTACCCTTTTGCCCCGGAAACCCAAATCAACCTTACGGGCATCCTGGATCACGGTCGGGATTCAGGCCTTTATGCGATGAACGTGGCGGGGATCAGGGACATTGGCGAAACGGTGCCCCGCAATCGGGTCATCATCTTCATTGGGGAGTACGGGCAGATCAAGGCCGGGGCCCCCTACTCCAATTTCCCGGTCCAACAGGGGGAAGGCCCCCATTCCATCTTCCAGTTGAGCTATTTCGACGGGCAGGGGAATATCCATACCGCGGCCAACAATACCCATGCTACATCCCTATACGATAAGGCCACCGTGAGCTTCTCCGAAATTGCCCCGGACCATATAAGCGGGACCTTTTCAGGGACGCTAAAATGGTATGACGCCAGTGGGGGGAGCGTGGTTTTGATGGGCAGTGTTGAAATTGGGCGGGGCAGCTTTAAGGTACCACGGCATTAAGGAAGGTCCCCGTCCGGGGTCAAATCAAATAGGGGGTGTCCAAAAACTCCCCCTAGGGGGTTTTGGGTTCTGTTTTTTTCGCATTAATTTCACCCCCAACCAAAATCAATGGACATGAGACGAATACTATTGTGCGTTTTGACCCTCCAACTGGTGGCATGCGCAGAGCTACAACAGGTGGTGAACCAATTGCCACAGACCGGTATGGGCATCGGGAATGCCGAGATTGCCCAAGGACTCAGGGAGGCCCTCAACCAGGGCATTGATAGGCAGGTGGGCAAGCTTGCGGGGGAAAATGGTTTTTTTGGCAACCAATTGGTGAAGATCATGTTGCCCGAGGAACTTCAAAAAGTGGACAGGACCTTAAGGGACATCGGATTGGGAAGCCTGGCCGATGAAGGGCTGAAGATCCTGAACCGGGCCGCGGAGGATGCTGTGGGGACGGCCACCCCGATCTTCGTGGATGCCGTAAAGGGAATCACCTTTGACGATGCCAAAGAGATCTTGATGGGCCCGGACAATGCGGCGACCCAATACCTGCAGCGCTCCACCAAGGCCCAACTCTACGACAAATTCAACCCGATCATCAAAAATTCCTTTCAAAAAGTGGGGGCCGATCAAATCTGGACCAACATCATCACCAGGTACAACAACCTGCCCTTAACGGCCAATGTGAACCCTGATTTGACGGACTATACGACCAATGAGGCCTTGGCCGGCGTATATACCATGATCGCAGTTGAGGAAAAAGAAATCAGGACAAAAGTTGCCTCTAGGACCACAGACCTGTTAAGAAAAGTGTTCTCAATTCAAGATTAATCATAAATTTTCTATAATAATGCAATATAAAAATTTGAAGTTCGTTATAAATTCAATAAATTGAGGGCAAATATAACATATCCCTAATGTTATTTTAACCTCTTCCTTAGGGTTAATAAGGAGTTTTGCAACGAGTGAATTATCTGAGTTAGCATTTTTTGAGTTAGTTAGTTAAAACCGGTGTCCCCACCGGTTTTTTTGTGCCCGGTACAGAAAGTTGATTTTTCGAAAAAAAGGGACTTCTTTTGCAAGGTTCAGGGCCCAGAACGTTAAATATTAGATAAAATACCTGATTTTTAGTCATATACCCAACAAGCCAAAATCCATCCCGCCTGATTTGGACGTATCTTTGATATATAACAAATCTCGGATCATGAACAATCAAAATTGCAAGGTTGGGGCAGCTACCCCGATTACCAGTGGGGCCCAGGCAATCCAGGTCCTGGAAGAAATGTATCGGAATTTTATGGAAAAGTCGGCCAATGAGGCCAATGCCCATCTGGGCGAGTTTTTCAAAAGAAAGGCCCAAGGGTTCAAAAAGGTATTGGAAAGTCTTTCCTAAGCCCCATGCCTTTGAAGTTCCCTTTCCATTTCCCTTTGGATCTCCAATGCACCCAATGCCGCCTTCTCGGCAAAATCCTCCGTGTCCGAAGCATAGATGATTCCCCGGGAAGAGTTCACCAACAGTCCCACATTATCATTCATCCCATATCTGCAGACCTCGGATAGGCTTCCACCCTGTGCCCCCACCCCGGGGACCAATAAAAAGCTGTCCGGGACCAATTCCCGTACCTCCTTTAAAAAAGATGCCTTTGTGGCCCCCACCACATACATCAGCCGTTCCGCCCCCTTATAGGTCCGGGAGGTGGCCAAAACTTCCTTGAACAGTTCCCGTTCCCCCAATTTTTGGGTCTGGAAATCAAAGGCACCGGGGTTGGAGGTCAGGGCCAACAATATGGCATGTCGGTCCTCGTACTCCAAAAAGGGCTCCACCGAATCCCTTCCCATATAGGGGGCAATGGTCAGGGAATCAAAACCCATGTCCCCAAAAAAGGCCTTGGCATAGCTGTTGGAGGTGTTTCCGATGTCCCCCCGTTTTGCATCGGCAATGGTGAACTGTTCCGGATAATTGCTGTTCAGATAGTCCATGGTACGCTCCAGGGACCGCCAACCCTTGGCCCCCTGGGCCTCGTAAAAGGCCAGATTGGGCTTATAGGCAACGCAGTGGGCCTGGGTGGCCTCGATGATGGCCCTGTTGAATTCAAAGATGGGGTCCTCGCCTCCCAATAGATGTTTGGGGATCCTGTCCAGGTCGGTGTCCAGCCCGACACAGAGGAAGGACTTCTTTTTGCGTATCTGATGGACGAGCTGTTCTATTTTCATGTCATGGGTGTCAAGGGGACGATGCGTTCGTTTTAAAAGATCTCCGAGGCTTCCTTGAGCCGTTCCGTATTGTCCACCAACATCAGTTCATCGATGATTTTTTGGATATCCCCGTTCATTATGTTCTGAAGATCGTAGAGGGTCAGGCCGATCCTGTGGTCGGTGACCCTGCCCTGGGGATAGTTGTAGGTCCTGATCTTCGCGCTGCGGTCCCCACTGCTCACCTGGGAATTCCGTTTGGCGGCATCCTCTGCCTGTTTCTTGGCCAATTCCATATCGTACAACCTGGAGCGCAGTACGCGAAAGGCCTTGTCCTTGTTCTTGTGCTGGGACTTTTCATCCTGGCACTGGGCCACCAAACCGGTGGGAAGGTGGGTCAATCGCACCGCGGAATAGGTGGTGTTGACTGATTGTCCCCCGGGGCCCGAGGAACAGAAGTAATCGATCCGCACCTCCTTGGGGTCGATCTGGATGTCGAACTCCTCGGCCTCGGGGATCACCATCACGGTGGCGGCACTGGTGTGCACCCGGCCCTGGGTCTCGGTCTGGGGCACCCGCTGGACCCTATGGACCCCGGCCTCGAATTTCAGGGTTCCGTACACATCTTCCCCGCTGACCTCAAAATGGATCTCCTTATACCCCCCGCTGGTACCCTCACTGAGGTCGATCACATTGGTTTTCCAGCCTTTGGATTCACAGTATTTGGTGTACATCCTAAACAGGTCCCCCGCAAAGATACTGGCCTCATCGCCGCCTGTCCCCGCCCTGATCTCCATGACAACATCCTTGGCGTCCTCGGGGTCCTTGGGAATCAGAAGGAATTTGATTTCCTCCTCCAAGGGGGGCAGGGCCTCTTTGGCCTCCTCCAACTGCATCTTGGCCATTTCCAACATTTCGGAATCGCCGCCATCGGACATGATCTGTTCCGCTTCCTCCATATTGTTCACAAGCGTCAAATAGGCCTCCCGTTTTTCGACCAACAATTTCAATTCCTTGTATTCCTTGTTCAGTTTTATGTACCGTTGTTGATCGGAAATGACATGGGGCTGGATGATAAGGTCGGAAACCTCATCAAAACGTTGCTTTACGATATTGAGTTTATCAAGCATAGATCGATCTACATTAAGATGGCGAATTTACAATTTTTTCACTGGATTCCCTTCCAACAATATGGGTTCAATTGCCCATAAAGGTGGTCCCCAGACTTACGATAAAGGCGGAGAGGCCATCGCTGCGGTCGTAATGGCCCAATCGAAGGTCAATGGTCTTGAGCCCAAAACCCAGTAGGCCGGTCGAGCCCATCAGATCCCTATACTGCAATCCAAGGCCGTATTGGTGGGCCTCGAAGGCCGAAAGGTCATGGTCTGAAGTGTAATATTCGTAGGTGGAAAGCGCCCCTTCCTTGGGGTAAAAATGATCTGTGGCGCTCTGGCTGTAAAACCGATAATTGGGGTAGAGGCCAAAACTGTCGGTCAACCTCAGGGGAACTTCCAGACTGGCGGTATGGGAGCTGATTCCCCAATCGTCCCAATAGTAACGGTAATAGGACCTCAGCACCACCAAATCCCCTAGGTAGTAGTTCAGCCTTCCCCCAATGGGAACCTTCAATCGGCGATCCGGCAAACGCTCCACATCGTCCGCCAATTGGAACAGGTCGATATGGAAATCCTCAAAATCACTGAAGTGGACCCTGTGGAAGGGGGTGCTCAACAGTCCCTGTTGGGAGACCAGGTCCACGAAGAGGGAACCCTGGAGTTTTTTGCCCAAAACCTGGGATACGGAAAGGGAAAGGGAATAGGAGTTCCGGTTCTCCCTTTCAAAAGGGACAAAGATTGGGGCATAGGTTCCGTTGCCACTTACCCGATCGTCAAAAAAGCCCTCCCGGAGCTCAATGGGGTAGCGGGCGTTCCACTTGTCCAGGAATACCTGTCCCCCCAAGGTCAATTCGGTGCTCCTCTCGTTGAAGAGCCTGCTGTAGCTTCCCCCAAAACCTATGGAATAATAATCGTATTCCGTTGAAAAGTAGGCATTGGCCGTCCAAATGCCGTTGCGATCTGGGGTCCTGTGGCTGTATGTGGGATTGATATAGGTCAGCATATCCTTTCTCGATTCCCCCGAGGAGGCGTCGAAGGGCGTCACGGTCAAGGCGCTTCCGTCCAAGGGGTTCACATTGCTCGAGGAGGCCGAGGTATAGGCGGAGATTCCGACATCCACGGTGAGCACGTCATTTTCGTTCATGGGAATCCGAAGCACTATACTCGAGGAGGCATCGGTCAGGGCCTGGGTGCCCTCTCCCCCGGTGACCGCGGCATGCTTCCCGTCCTGGTCGTAATAGCTGAACAGCAGGTCGACCTCCGAGGTCTCCAATACCCTTTTTTGATAGGAGTTGTCCGTCATCTGGGACCAAAGGGAGCCACAGGGAAAAAGCAGCGGCAATAGCAGCCCTACCAGGAATTCGATTCCCTGTGGGGACCGGTAAGGGGTCCCTTTGCCCATCTTTTGTTCAATTGCAGCCACAGCCCCCGCCCGTTTTACCTCCATTGGCCCCGGCGGCCGCTTCCCTATAGATTTGAAAGTTGGTCTCGAATCGTTCACTGGACCTGGCCCCCAACTGCATATCCGGATCGTTGAGGTATACCTTGTCGTACTCCCTGAGGGTAACGCAGGAGCTGGTGGACAATAACAAAAAAACGATCAAGGCGGCTTTTACCATGGACCAAATTTACTGATTTGCGTCAAATATGATCCCCGTACTGCGGTGGATCTTGTTGTCCGAATCGATCACCACGGCCTCCACCCCGTCCAATTGGTTGATCATATGCAGTCCCACGTCCCTTCCCATGACAAATACCGCTGTGGCCAGGGCATCACATAGTTCCGCCTGTTTAGCAAAGATCGACACCGAGGAAGGCCCTTGGGTCGGCATCCCGGTCCTGGGGTCCAGGATATGGGAGTATTTCCGGTCCTCGAAGACAATGTACTTTTCGTATCCGCCCGAAGTGGCCACCGAGGATTCGATCACCGGCAACCATCCGAACACTTTGTCCCGGTCCAAGGGATTGGAGATGCCCACCATCCACTTTTCCCCGGTGGCCTTGGTCCCCCAGGTGGTCAGGTCCCCGGAGGCATTTATGATTCCGCCCATGACATCCTTGGATATCAAAAGTTCCCTGGCCCGATCTGCGGCATATCCCTTGCCTATGGCCCCAAAGCCGATTCGCATCCCCGCTTCGGGCAGAAACACGGTCCCTTTGACCGGGTCGAGTACGATTTTCCGATAGCCAATCTTGGAGACCATGGCCTTGACCTCTTCCGGGGTGGGGAGCTTTTTCATACTGCCGTCAAATTTCCAGATCTTGTCCATGGGACCGTAAGTGATGTCGAAAGCCCCATCGGTGATCCTTGAAATCCCGATGGATCTTTCTATCAATCCATAGAGTTCCTTGGAAACCTTGACCGGGACGATACCCGCGTTCCTGTTGATCAGGGAGGTTTCCGATTTTTCGTCCCAGGAGGAAATGAGTCGTTCGATCCTTTGTATTTCGGAAACCGCCACATCGATGTTGATATAGCCTATTTCCTCATTGGGGGCTACCACGGTCACCTCAAAATTGGTGCCCATAAGCTTTAAGGACTTTTTGACCGTCACCAAAGTTTGCCTGGGCTGCCCGAAGGACAACACGCCCATAAGGCTGAAAAAAAAGGCCAGGCTATTTTTCATTTTATGAATCCGTTCAATAGTTCGATATACTTTCGGGGACCAAACTTTGGAAAATAGCCCGTTTTTCCCAATAGATTTTCATCCCGGTCCAAGACCACGATCAACGGAAAATAGCCTTCGGGATTGTATCGTTCGGCCAACGACCTATTGGTCGTTGAAAGTTCGGGGGACAGTTGGTTCTGTTTCTTTTTGGGAAAATCCGCATTGTATAGCACATAGTTTTCCCGGGCATGCTCCGTGAACTCCCCGGAGTCCAGGATTTTCTTTTTCATGCGGATGCAGGGCCCGCACCAATCGGAACCCGAAAACACCACCACCAGGGGCCTGTCCTGGCTTTTGGCCAGTTCCAGGGCATCGGAATAGCGGTCTTGCCACAACTGTGCGTGTAGGGGGACATAAGCGATGATCAACAGTAGGGTCAAGCGTGCTTTCATAAGATTGGGGACAACTGTTATTCATAGACCCGCAACTGGGATCCATCGAGCTGGGTATTAAAGATTTTGAGCGGTTTTGGAGCATCCCCCTCCACCGAGTTCAACGGGCTGCCATCCTGGGCAAAACGAGATCCGTGCACGTCACATCGAAAAATCCCCCCACCCTGGGAAATAAATCGTACCCCATCATAGGA
>CALDPL010000299.1 GCA_937911965.1 uncultured Allomuricauda sp.
CTCAGCGGCAATCCGGCTCTGTGGCGTATACCTCGGTAACAACCGATGTCCATCAGACGTTTGATGTTCATTTGGGTCTCGGAGCGAAGTTCCCCCTCAATGGTATAACTGGAAACGGCATCCCGGATTCTTCCGATTTCATCGTCGTTCCAATCGGATACCTTGGTATCCTCGTTCACCTGAGCGGTCTTTAGGATTTCCTGCGCCCTACTTTTGCCTATACCGAATATATAGGTAAGTGCAATAACGCCTCGCTTATGTTTAGGTATGTCTACACCTGCAATTCTTGCCATAATTACCCTTGTCTTTGTTTAAATCTAGGATTCTTTTTGTTGATAACGTACAATCTGCCCTTCCTGCGAACTATCTTGCATTCGGCACTCCTCTTCTTAACTGATGCTCTTACCTTCATCGTAATTAGTATCTATAAGTAATTCTTGCTTTTGTTAAATCATATGGGCTCATCTCCAACTTTACTTTGTCCCCGGGAAGCAATTTGATGTAGTGCATACGCATTTTCCCGGAGATATGCGCCGTCACTACGTGCCCATTCTCCAATTCTACCCTGAACATCGCATTCGACAATGCTTCAATGATAGTTCCGTCCTGTCCTATTGCTGGCTGTTTTGCCATATATTATTATGCTACTTTTCTATTTTTCCCGGTCTTCATCAAGCCATCATAATGCCTGTTGAGCAAATATGAATTCACCTGCTGTACCGTATCGATGGCCACGCCTACCATGATCAACAAAGAGGTTCCCCCATAAAATAGGGCCCAACCTGCCTGTACATCCATAAACTTCACCACCACGGCGGGCAAGACGGCCAACAGGGCCAGAAATACCGATCCGGGCAAGGTGATCAAGGACATGATCTTGTCCAGAAAATCCCCAGTTTCCTTCCCAGGTCTGATACCTGGAATAAAACCCCCGCTTCGCTTCAGGTCATCTGCCATTTTATTGGTGGGCACGGTAATCGCCGTATAAAAGTAGGTGAATATGATGATCAGTACCGCAAACAATATGTTGTAGGCCAAACCGAAAATATCCGCAAACTGCACTTCCATCCACTGCCCGACGGCTGTGGAGTTGAAGGTCCGGCCCAACAAAGAGGGCGCAAACATGATCGCTTGGGCAAAAATGATGGGCATTACCCCGGAAGCGTTGAGCTTCAAAGGAATGTATTGTCTTGCGCCCATGACATTCTTTTCATAGCCTCCCGAAGCGGTCCTACGTGCGTATTGTACCGGAATCTGCCTTACCGCCATCACCAAGAGTACGGAAGCCAAGATGACCAGGAACCAAATGATCAGTTCGATCAACATGAACATGATTCCCCCGGTATTGTTGGTGGTCCTTGACACAAATTCCTGAACAAAGGATTGTGGCATGGTGGCAATGATCCCGATCATGATCAACAGGGAAATCCCGTTTCCAATTCCCTTGTCGGTGATCTTCTCCCCCAACCACATGGCAAACACACAACCGGTGACCAAGATCACCACGGCTGGAATTATGAAATCCATTCCCTTGCCCAATATAAAGGCAGAATCGGGAACACCCAAGGCCCCAAGACCGTATAGATAGGCCGGTGCCTGAACGATACAGATTCCTATGGTCAACCATCGGGTGATCTGATTGATCGTCTTTCTGCCACTCTCCCCTTCCTTCTGCAATTTCTGCAGGTATGGAATGGCGATTCCCATCAACTGCACCACAATGGATGCAGAGATATAGGGCATGATCCCAAGGGCAAATACCGATGCATTGGCAAAGGCTCCCCCGGTAAAAGCATTAAGAATCCCCAGAATACCACTTTCGGTCTGTGAGGACAATTCCGCCAATTGGGTGGTATCAATACCCGGAAGTACGATCTGGGCACCAAAACGGTACACCAACAAGAGGCCAAGGGTCAGAATGATACGTCTCCTCAGCTCTTCGATTTTCCAGATATTTGATAGGGTCTCAATAAATTTCTTCATGCTGTAATTGCTTATAAACTTATTGCCTCACCTCCGGCAGCCTCGATGGCAGCTTTTGCCGAAGCACTAAATTTATGTACGGTTACCTTTAGGGATGCCTTGAGTTCACCATCACCCAAGATTTTCACCAAATCATTCTTATGGACCAAGCCGTTCTCCAATAGAAGGTCCAGGTCGATTTCTTTCTTAACGGCACCCTTGTCCACCAGTTCCTGAAGCTTGTCCAGGTTGATTCCACGATATTCCTTCCTGTTGATGTTGGTGAACCCGAATTTGGGCACCCTTCTCTGCAAGGGCATTTGTCCTCCTTCAAATCCTATTTTCTTGGAATACCCGGATCTGGATTTGGCCCCCTTGTGTCCACGGGTGGAGGTGCCCCCTTTACCGGAGCCTTCCCCTCTACCTACACGTTTTCCCTCTTTGTGGACAGCGCCTTGCGCTGGTTTGAGATTATGTAATTCCATCTGCCGTTATTATTTAGGCCTCCTCTGTGGAAACCAGATGTTGTACCTTACTTATCATTCCAAGGATATTGGGCGTGGCATCGTGTTCGACAACATGCCCGATCTTGCGCAAGCCAAGTGCCTCCAGGGTCCTTTTCTGGTTCTGTGGCCTTTTGATCGCGCTCCTAATCTGTTTTACCTTAATCTTTGCCATAATATCCTTCGTTTATCCTTTAAAGACTTTTTCCAAGGAGATTCCCCTTTGTTTGGCCACGGTTTCCGCACTCCTCAATTGTAGCAAGGCATCAAAGGTAGCCTTTACCACGTTGTGTGGGTTGGATGAACCCTGGGATTTTGAAAGCACGTCCTTCACCCCCAAGGATTCAAGGACTGCCCGTACGGTACCCCCGGCAATTACACCGGTACCGTGGGAAGCTGGCTGGATGTAAACCCTGGCGCCTCCGTATTTGCCTTTCTGTTGGTGGGGAAGGGTTCCTTTCTGCAAGGGAATCCTGACCAAGTTCTTCTTGGCATCTTCCACTGCTTTGGCAATGGCGGTGGCAACTTCCTTGGATTTTCCCAACCCGTGGCCAACGACCCCGTTCTCATCACCCACGACCACAATGGCGGAAAAGCCAAAGGCCCTACCCCCCTTGGTCACCTTGGTGACCCGTTGTACACCGACCAAGCGATCTTTCAACTCCAGGCCTCCCGGTTTAACCAACTCTACGTTCTTATAATTCTGGTACATAGTTATTTTTAGAATTTTAGTCCTGCTTCCCTTGCTCCCTCGGCCAAGGATTTAACCCTTCCGTGATATAGGTTTCCTCCCCTGTCAAAGGAAACGGTCGCAACCCCAAGTGCAATTGCCTTTTCGGCTATGGCCTTGCCAACGGCCGTGGCCACTTCGCTCTTGCTGCCCTTGGCATCCACGTCCTTGTCCCTGGAAGAGGCAGCGGCCAAGGTCACACCCTTGTCATCGTCGATCAACTGGGCATAGATTTCCTTGTTGCTCCTGAATACGGACAATCTTGGTCTTTCCTGGGTGCCAAAGGATACCTTTCGGATTCTTCTTCGGATACGTAATTTTCTTTCGGTCTTGGATAGTCCCATAGTCTTATAGCATTAAGCTGATTTACCTGCTTTTCTTCTCAATTGTTCCCCGACAAACTTGATTCCTTTTCCTTTGTAGGGTTCCGGTTTACGGAAGGACCTGATCTTGGCGGCCACTTGTCCCACCAATTGTTTGTCGTGTGATGTCAATTTCACAATGGGGTTCTTCCCTTTTTCGGATACGGTCTCCACCTTCACCTCCGGGGCAATTTCCAAAATCGATGGCCAGCCCAACGATGGTGATCTCGTAGAAGTCGTTGCCCACGTCGTAGTGGTGCCTCATCGCCTCGGCGTCTCGGGCTCGACCAGGCTGCGCTCGTCGAGGCTGTGGTCGACGACGGCCTGTAGCGCGATCGAGTAGGTCGAGTACCGCCCGCCCCGGTAGGGGAGGCCGGTGCGGATCGCCGCCGGGGCCCTCGCCCTGGCACCGGGAGGGCTGCTGCT
>CALDPL010000300.1 GCA_937911965.1 uncultured Allomuricauda sp.
GATGGTGAACAGGTTGTTACCGGACAGACTCAATCGTAGGTTATCGATGCCCGTATTGGCCAACCATTCCTTTGGAAAGTTATAGGACAATGAGGCCGACCGTAATCGAATATAGTCCCCTGCTTTGACATTTTTGCTTGTCGTGGTCGTGTTGCCATGAGTGGCCGATTCCAAGCGGGCATATTCTGCATCGGTATTGTCGGGCGTCCAAGTGTTGTATATCTGTGTTGTGACATTGGATGTGGTGCTTATGGACGAAAACTCCGTGGCACCCCTGTACCAATTTCTCTTGTTGCCCTGTACAAAATTAAAATTGAAGGAAAAATCAAAGTTCTTGTAGCTCAAGGAATTGTTCCAACCTCCATAATACTTGGGATTGATATCCCCTAATGGGGTAATGTCCTCCGGGGTGATCTCATTGTCACCATTGACATCCCTAAAGATATAATCACCAGGCTGGACCAATCCACTGTAGTAGGTACCACTGGGAGCCTGACTGTTCAAGGCGTCTATTTCTTCCTGTGTCTGTGCAATGGACACTACATCATAACCTGTGATGACGCCGATGGGTTCCCCTTCTATAATGCCGGTGCTGCCAAAGTTGGTGGTGGCCCCATTGTTCAGGGCATCCACATTGTTTTCGATAAAGGAAATATTGAAGGATGAATTCCACCTAAAGTCCTTGGCCCGGATAATGTCTCCGCCAAGTTCAATTTCCCAACCTTTATTGGACACATCGGCAATATTGGCGTTCCAACTGGAATAACCAGTTTGGGATGCCACGGGCACCAAAAGGATGATACCACTGGTCTTCTTTTCAAAATAGACCACTTGGGCATTCATGCGCCCATTGAACATACCAAGTTCCAAACCAAGATCCAATTGATCGGTCTCTTCCCATCTGATGTCCAGATTGGGTACACCGTCCACAGCGATCCCATTGACCCCATCGTAATAGGAATCCGTACCGTTCAAGGACAAATAATTCACCAAATAGGAAAAAGAAGGCAAGTTGTCCGAGCCCGTACGGCCCAAACTTGCCCTTAGCTTCAATTGGCTCAGCAGTTCACTGTTTTTCAGAAAGTTTTCATTGTGCACGTTCCAGGCCAAAGCGGCCGATGGAAAAAAGCCGTGCCTACTGTTGGGCCCAAACTTGATCGACCCATCATATCTTCCTGTAAAAGTGGCCAGGTACCTATCCTTAAAATTGTAGTTGACCCTCCCGAATAGGGAGTTCAAGGCCGTTTGGGTGGCTTGGCTGGATACATCCAAGACCTCTTGGGCCGAATTGATGTCCGTTAGGATCTCATCATCCGGAAACCCCAAATAACTCTGGGCATCCAAATTCAATCGGGAATGGTCCCAAGAGACCCCTGCAAGGGCATCAATGGTGTGGTCGTTGGCAATGGTCTTGCTGAAATTCAAGGTATTCGACCATGAGGTGCTCAAGCCTTCCGAATGCTGGACAAACAACAACGCTCCATTTTCGAGGCCCCGTCTGGTATAGGAAGGATGAAATACATCGCTTCGGTCATTGTTCAGGTTGATGCTCAATTGGGACCTGAACCGGAACCCTGTGAAGAATTGAAATTCCCCATAGACCGTACCCAATACGTTTTGGGCCACGGCCTTGCTTCGTACCTTGGCCTCATCCCCGAGCGGATTCAAATACTGGATCCCCGAAAAGTCTTGGAAAGAATAACTTCCGTCCGGATTGAACACCGGCAGGTCCGGGCGATAAAATGCACCTTGTCCCAAGTTGCCCAATGCAGATTGTTTATTGTCGGTATAGTTGTAGCTGATATGCCCACCCACACGTAACCTATCTGTTAGGTCAGCATCCAGACTTGATGAAAAGGTATATCGATTCAGCTTGTTGCCCAACATGATGCCCTCTTGATCGCTCACATGCCCTGACATCAAGTAATTGATCTTATCACTACCGCCAGAAATTCCGGCACTGTATTGGCGCCACAGCGCATTGTTATTGGTCACTTCTTCCTGCCAATCCGTATCACCGTTGCCAAAAACGATCTCGTCTTCCCTGCCCTGCTCAATAAGATACTCCCTAAATTCCCGTGCATTCAACACATCATAGGTTTGGGTAGGGTTCTGCATGGTGGCGCTGTAGGAAAAATTAAATCGGGGGGCCTGGTTTCTATTGCCTCTTTTTGTGGTGATGAGGACCACACCATTGGCCGCCCTGGAACCATAAATGGCTGCAGAGGAAGCGTCCTTTAGCACATCCACACGCTCGATATCCGCAGGGTTGATAGACAACAATGGGTTTTGTCGGTTGTCGCTGAGCGCCGTGCTGCCCGCAACACGGGGATTGATGATGATGGGCACCCCGTCCACAACATATAGGGGCTGGTTGTCCCCGATCAACTGACTAAGTCCCCTCACATGGACAATGGCTCCACTACCCGGTGCCCCGGACTGTGCGGAGACATGCACCCCGGACATTTTTCCAATAAGCGCCTGATCGATGGTCTGTGAATTTATCTGTACGATCTCCTTGGCTTTCATGGTGGCCACCGATCCCGTCAAATCCTTCCGTTTTGTGGAACCATATCCCACAACGACCACTTCTTCCAGGGTACTGACGTTCTCCTGTAATTCAATGGCATATACGTCCTTGTTGGCAGTGACCTGTTCGGAATACATCACAAACCCTATCCCTGTCGCCACCAGATAGTGGCCGGGCTTTGCTTTCAAGGAAAAGTTCCCATCCATATCCGTTGCGGTCGCCTCAACCAAATATTCCCTGTTGAGTTTTTCCCCGATCGGTCTTTGACTGGTGATATAAACGGTCATTCCCGGCAGGGGGATGCCATTGACATCCTTTACCTGACCCGTGATGGGAATATCTTCCTGTGGCCCAGACACCCAGTTCTCACTGATGGTAATCGTGTTGTCATCTGACATATTAATGATGAAACTTCCCGAGGACAAACTTTGTTTCAAGAGTTTCTCGGCCTTTATCGATCCCTTTTTGACACTGACTTTTGGATATCCTTCGAATAGATCGGATTTATAGATGAAGTTGTAATCCGTTTGTTGTTTGATGATATCAAAGACCTCATCAATGGTCATTGTCCTGTCCGACGGGATCTTTATCGTTGCGTTCTGTGAAAAAATGGTTCCCGAGGTAAGGCTGAAAACTGAAGAACAGAATAAAAATAAAAAGGTCTTCATAATGTTGTCTAGCATACGCCTCCCTTGTAAGAAAGCGACCCTGCTCAAATTAAATTCCATAAATTTGTGGTGTTAGTTATTTATTTAATTAATGTTGGGGAACAAAGAGGGCTGTTTGGTGAGATATTCGACCCTCGGTTCCCTTTTTTTTTGGTTATTTAAAAATCACGGTTTTCTTATTTATTTCATAGTTCATATTAGTGGTTGTTTTAATGGATTCCAGTATTACTTCGATATGTTGGTTTTTTCGCAACACCCCAGTAAAAGAGCTGTTTTTTAGGGCGGGGTCGCTAAAGACCACATCGATATCGTACCATCTGGCCAGTACCTTCATAATCTCCCCAAGGGGCATGTCGTTAAAACTGAAAATCCCCTTCTTCCAAGAAGTGGCGGAATAGACATCCACTTCATTCACCTCGATTTGATTGGAGCCAAGATGCACAATGGATTGCTCCTTGGGCCTCAATGTGCTACTTTCCTGGCCAACATTGACCTGCACCTTTCCTTCCACCAAGGTGGTCCGTATGGTATCTTCATCGTTATAAGCCTTGATATTGAACTGGGTACCCAACACCGTAACCTCTTGGGTTCCTGTGACCACCTTGAATTTGGCACCATCGTGCCTTGAACTGGGCGACACCTCAAAATAGGCCTCTCCATAGAGCAGCTCCACTTCCCGTGTCTCCCCTTTTGCAAAGGCAACGGGATATTTCAACTGTGATTCCGAATTCAACCAAACTTGGGAACCATCGGATAGGGCCACTGAAAACTGCCCTCCCCGGGGTACGGTCAAATAATTGTATTCGGGACGGACCGTTTCCTTCGAATAGGTTGGTCGGTATATGATTTCCTGACCATTGGTAGTGGCATTCCGCAGGGTTTGTGAACTTCCCTTTTCCAATGGGATCTCGGTACCATCGGTCAGGGTCAAAATGGCCTTGTCCGTTCCAATTTTAAGTTCCGGTCGTACCACTTCGGTTTGCGATCCCGGGTCCAATGGGTTCTGCTCGTGGTTCCTGAACAAAAACGTGGAGACGACAATCCCTGCAAAAATTGCTGCAGCGGCGTACCACCCTATGCGGTACTTGGGTTTCCGTTCCAGTTTTCTTTCAAGGGTACGCCAAGCCTTGTCCTCATTGATTGGCCCTACATCCTTGTCGTGCATGGCCTTTACCTTTTCAAAATAGGACGCATGCTTTGGTGACTCATTGAACCATCGATCAAAGACCACGGACTCTTCAGGGGTCAATGTACCGTTCAATTTTTTTATGATGAGTTTGAATTCCATTATCAAAATGTTTGACTTCAGGTTAACGTAAACTTAACCCTTTGTTGATATGGCACATTTTAAGCGAAATGGGTGACAAAAACTTCTGTCTAATTTGAAGTTTTTATGAAAAAAGAACTTTTTTGATGTAAATGAAGGACTTCACTAAAAATGTGTCAGCAAAAAAACAATAACCGCAATAGCTTCGTTTATTTTGGCCTTTGCCCTTTTGAGCTGTGTTTTGACCGAGTTGATGGAAATCCCCATTTCCTCGGCAATTTCGGCATACTTGTAATTTTCCAAGAACTTTAAGTTGAAAATACGTTTCATACTTTCGGGGAACCCTTCCACGGTTTCCATCACTTGCTGATAGACTTTCAGCTTTTCCTCACGTTCATAACCATGGATATCGTAATCGGTGACAAGGCAGGTGTTCAAATCGATCATATTGACATTATCCTCAACCTTAATGTCCCTTAATCGGTTATAACATTTATTCCTTACCGAAGCATATAAATATGACTTAATGGAGGTATGTATGTTCAATTCATGGGAATTTTCCCAAAGCTGGACAAAGATATCTTGGACCAAATCCTCGCTGGCTTGGAGGTCGTAGAGAAAATTATGGGCATAGACCACCAACTCCCTATAAAATTGATCGAAGATTTTCTTATAGGTAGCTTTGTCTCTGATATCAGTAATGGGTGTGCCCTTATTCAATAATTATAGTATATGGGAAACAAACCTAATAAAACAATTCCAACCCATGGACAATTTGTGCTGACAGCCCCCCTAGATGTAAAACGTCCCATGAACTGGAAGCAAATCAAAGTGGGAAAATCAGGGGCAATGGCTCCGAATCATTATCTCCATCATCGGTAGGGGTTACTATTGGCATGGAACTAAAATCCATCATTCCCAAAACATCGACCCGTACGGGCCAATATCACCCAACAAAAGGGAAATGCCACAAAAATGGATATCGATATGACATTTAAAACCACTAGTGTCCGATAAAAAATAGAATTTGGCTTTTAGATTTGT
>CALDPL010000301.1 GCA_937911965.1 uncultured Allomuricauda sp.
TAGGGTCCTCCATTGCCAAGGGCAAGGAATTTGACAAGCTCTATTTGGGCAACCTGAGGCTGTGGCAGCTTCAGGTGATGTGCGAAATGGAGAACAAATTCTACACCATGAAGTCCAAACTGCCCGTAAAACTGGACGTGGCCTCCCTGATCCTGGTCTACAGTACCCCCCTTGCCATACGCTTCAGGATGGACGAAAAACGCTTTGATGTGGACGGCACATACAATGCCCGTTACGAGGTAATCAAAAAGCGGATCGACAAGTCCTTCATCAAGGGCAGCAACGAGAGGCTGACCCAAAAGGGGAAGCTCTCCATAGTGTATTCCCAGCGCAAGGACGAAAGGGAATACCTGCGCTATATCCGTTTTCTACAGGCCAAGGGCCATTTCACAAATTCCATTGAGATCGTCGAATTGGAAGGACTGCAGGGGGTGACCGGGCTCAAGGCCATCCGGGCCGAGATCGCCTATAAAATGGATAAGGAATCGGAGCGCACCTATACCTATGCCGATCTAATGAAGGAACTCAATTCCTGACCTCCCCTCAAAGGATAAAGTGGCTGTCCGGGCCGTAGAAGCGGAAGGCGATCCCATAGGCGATCACCGAGATGATCATGCCAATGAGGAAGAGGTTGTAGGTGATCCTCAATATCTTGTACTTTCTGTTGAGCACGATTCCCAGGTAGTAAAGGTCCTTGGTCAGGGAGGAATACACGTACTCTTTGTCCTTGACCAGTTCCCCCAAGGCCCATTCGTATTCTGAAAGTTCCATTTTGTGAAAATTGCCGAAGAACAGCAAATTGACCTTTTTCTGTTCCACATCCTCCTTGGTGAACTTTCCACTGGTGACATTGGGCCGGGTTGCCAAGACGGACATGGTCATGGTGATCACGCTGCAGAGGATCAAAATGGCGGTGGGATAGATCAAATAGGCATTGGAGGGGCTGTCCAATTTGGTGAGCAGGTTGGCCAGGACCACTGAGATGATGATGGCGTTCACCGACAAAAGGATATTGGCCTTGGTGTCGGCTATATCGCTCAGGGTCAGGTGGTTTCTTAGGGTGATTCGGTATAGGGTCTGTATGCTGCGGTCCGGGCTTTCACTTTTGTACTGCGCCTTGAGCGCCTCCTTTTTGCGCATGGCCTTTTCGGCCTTCTTGTCCTTGAGCAATTGGTTGAGGTTGTAGTCCTTTCCCTCTTGCCAGTGTTCTTTGGCGTAGTCGGTATGGAATTGGTGTTGGTCCTGGAATATTTCGATGTTCTTGTCCCGCCATTCCCGGTCTGAATAATCCGCGATGCCGAACAGACTGAGTTCCTCCCGTAGGTTATCGGAACTTTCCCAATAGGTCCTTTGGACGAAATGGGAAAGGTCGGCATCCTTGATGATCGATTCCAATAGGTTTTGGGGTACATGGCGCATTCTGGTGGCCAGGATCAAGTCGTTCACCCGTTCGATCCCGAGCCCGTCGTATCCCTGTTCCCTCAGGAAATCCGTGGCCATGGCAGCGCTGAGACGCTCGTGCTCCTCCCGTCCGCGTATATAGCCCAGATCGTGGAACCAGGAGGCCAACAACAGCCATTCCTCTTCCTTTTTTTCCAATTGGTGGAAGTTCAGTAATTCTTTAGTACTTTTAACTACAGCTTGGGTATGTCGTAGGTTGTGGTACAAGTACCTGGGGTCCAGTTCTTCCGTAAGTAGGGCCGATACGTAATTCTGGGCTTTTTCGACAATTTCCGACATAGGCTGTATTTGAACAGTCCAAATTACAAAATTTTGGAATCAACCCCCTTTCCTATGTACAAACATTACATGTTGCCGCTCGTGCTGCTCCTTTTTTGGGGCTGTGCCACCTATGAGGCCAAATACGCCGGACCCCATGTGGTTTCCCCGGATCCCGGGGAAAGGGTCTTGGAACACCGGCTCTATTTGATCGGGGATGCAGGGCTTTCCCCCATGGGGGAGCTGAACCCCACCCTCAAGAGTTTCAAGGCGGCCCTGGACCGTGCCCCTTCCAACAGCACCGCCCTGTTTTTGGGGGACAATGTCTACGATAATGGTTTTGTGGACCCAAAGGAGGACCCCCTCGAACACGAGCGTTCCAAACACTATCTCAATGCCCAATTGGCCACCCTGGAGTCCTTTGTCGGTAATCCTATTTTCATTCCGGGGAACCACGACTGGTACAGTGGGGGGCCGGAAGGCCTGGAACGGCAGGAACTGTATATCCGGGAGGCCTTGGGACACAAGGAGGGCTTCCAACCCAGAAAGGGCTGTCCCATTGAGAAGATCGAGCTCAGTGACAAGGTGGTGATCTTGGCCATCGATTCGGAATGGTACCTGACCGATTGGGACAAATTTCCCACGATAAACGACGATTGTGAGATCAAGGACCGGGAACACTTCTTTGACGAACTGGAGAGCGAGATCAAAAAAAACCTGGACAAGACCCTGATCATCGCCATGCACCATCCCATGTTCTCCTACGGGCAACACGGGGGGCAGTTTTCCCTAAGGGACCAATTGTACCCTTCAGGGGGGAAGCTGCCCCTTCCCCTGTTGGGGACCCTTGGCAATTTCCTGAGGAAGACCTCGGGGGCCTCGGTGGAGGACCTTTCCAACAAAAGGTACAACCAACTCCGCAAGCGGATCTTGACCCTATCCCAATTTTCGGACAAATTGATTTTCGCCTCGGGCCACGAGCACGGCCTACAGTATATCGTGGAAGAGGGAAAACCACAGATCGTGAGCGGTTCCGGGGCACCCGGCGGGGTGAACGAGTCACCGATCGTGAAGTAAACCAGCAGG
>CALDPL010000302.1 GCA_937911965.1 uncultured Allomuricauda sp.
TATGGCCATGGGCTTCAATACCCGATCTTCCAAGGCCTTTTCCCGCTGCTTGATCTCCCGTACATAGTCGACCGCCTTGATCAGCTCATCGATGTTGATGGGCTTCATCAGGTAATAGGCCGCATGTTGGTTCAGTGCATCCTTGGCATATTGGTCATAGGCCGTCACAAAAACGACCTCAAAACTGCGCTCTGGAATCCGCTCCAACAGATCAAAGGCATTTCCAAAGGGCATTTCCACATCCAAAAAGACCAGATCTGGGGACTCCTTTTGGATCAGGGCCAGCCCCTGCTCTATATTGGGTGCCTCCCCCAAGTGGAGGATCCCCTCGCAATACTTCCCCAAATAATTCCTGAGGATTTCCCGGCTGTGGGCCTCATCCTCCACGATGACCGTCCTGAGCTCCATCATTGTTTTTTCAGTATTAGGCGGACCCTGGTACCGCTTTGGTCCCCATTGAGGTCCGTTATGCTTACCTCCACCTTGTTTTTGTACATTTCGTTCAAGATTTGGATCCTCTTTTTGATATTGCCCATTCCCTTTGATTTCTGTTTCCTCTGATTGCCGGTCTTGAGTTCCTGGGACCTCTTGCGTCCAATGCCATTGTCCTCGATCACGATCTCCAGGAGCTCCTCGGTCAAAGGGCGCACCCCTATTTTCAAGAAGCCCTTTTCCTCCCTGTAGCGAAGTCCGTGCCAAATGGCGTTCTCGATATAGGGCTGCAGGAGCATGGGAGGGATCCGATAGGCATCCACATCGACCTTTGGATCCACCTCGATCTGGGGATCGAACTTGTCCTCAAAACGGGAATGTTCCAGGTTCACATAGAGTTCCAGGAGCTCCAGTTCCTTTGCCATGGGAATGAAGTCCTGTTCCGAATTTTCCAATACCGATCGCATCAAAACCGAAAAATCGCTCAAAAAACGATTGGCGGAACGCTCGTCGCTCTTGGCGATATAATGGTTCACCGAATTCAGGGCATTGAAAATGAAATGGGGGTTCATCTGGGACCTCAGGGACTTTAGGGCCAAGAGGTTGTTGGCCAGTTTCTGTTGTTTGCCGCTCCTGTAGTACAAAAAGGCGATCACCGCCATGGACAAAATCCCAAAAATCAAGGATTGGATGATCCATTTCTGTCGCTTGCCGGCCTCCTCGTACAATTGTTGCTCGGTCATGGCCAAGGAATATTTGCTATGTGCGAGCTGTCGTTCCTGTTCAAGGCTGGATATTCGGTTCTGGGAATTGGCAATGTCCCTGCTTAGGCGGGCCGCACGTGCTATCTCCTGCTCCTTTCTCAGGTATAGGCTGTCCACCACCGCCACATAATCTTGGTAGGACTCCAGGGCCTTGGAAAAGTTCCCACGCTCCCTATAGAGCTCGGAAAGCCTTCGGGTGGCATCCTTTTGCACCAGCAGATCGTCGTCCCGGTCCGCCTCCACGATACTTTTCTCCAGATAGGGGATCGCTTCCTCCAACAGATCTTGGGCGATATAGGCATTGGCGATCTTATAGTTGATGCTTTGGGAACTGATGCTGTCCGGTCCCCTGCCCTGTCGGTCCAAATTGGCCGCACTCCCTTGGGGGAGCTGTCCGAGTTCCTCAAGACTTTTCTTGCGCAGTTGGATCTCATCCGCAAAACGGTTCTTTTGGCTGTAAAAATCGGCTACCCTTTCATTTTCCTCAATCAGACGTTGTGGGGCCATCTCCTTGGACAGCTTAAGGGAATACTTGTAATAACCCTCGGCCTCCAAGATCCTGTCATGGGCCGCATAGGCATCCGCAATCTTGGAGTTCAGGTCGATCTGTTTGGGGGATATCTGGTTCTTCTGGGCGATCTTCAGGGCTTCTTGGTAATAATCGAGGGCATTCTTCAAATTCGACATCCCCTTATGGGCATCCCCCAAGGCCTCGTAGAGTTCCACCATTTGGTAGGGTACCAGCCGATTGGTTCCGACCAGGGGCGAAAGGGTGGAATCCGCCAACTGGAACTCCCTGTTCAAGACATAGGCCCTGCCCAGCAGCAGTTTGGTCCCCTGGGTCTGATAGGCATTGAGGGCATCCTTGAAGTTGGCAATGGCCAGGTCGTATTGCTTGTGGTACATATAGATTTCCCCCAAGGTGGACAGCGAAAGGGAAAACTCCCTTCTGTTGCCGGAACTGCCCAATTGTTCCATGGAACTCGCAATGAAATCGATGCTCTTTTCCAGGTCCGAGGCCTTATGGATGTTTGCGGAATCGATATACCGGCCATGGAGGGCCAGGGCCTCGACGGGAGCGGTCGACACGCTTTTTTTGGTCGGACCCTCCTGGGCCCCGATCTGCGGACATCCACAGAGGGCAAGCATCGTAAATAGGGACTGGGTGAGCCTTCGGACCATCATGAGATCGATCTTCTTTACAGTAAACTTACTCCATCCCGATCTCATTAAAAAATGCCTTTTTTTGAAAAAGCACCCAAATCCACCCCCAAAACTCCCTTTGGCTAAACCAATGGGCCCTTGGGCGCAGCCGGAAGACCCCTTGGCTCATTCCCGCTTTTTATTGAAAAAAGTTGGACCTAGGTTTACGGCAACCTTTAAAAAATATGCGTTATGAAACTTTTGAAACCCTTTTTCCCGACACTCCTTTTCCTTCTTGCCCTGGGAAGCCTACAGGCCATGGAAATGAACCAACCCGCCATCGGGGTCGAATCCCAAAAGGAGCGACCCGACAAACCCTATGTGAAGATCGCCCTGCTGTTGGACACCAGCAACAGTATGGACGGGCTGATCGATCAGGCCAAGGCCCAACTCTGGGACATCGTCAACGAGTTCAGCCGTGCCAAATGTGGTGCCGGGACCAGGCCCCGATTGCAGATCGCCCTCTATGAATACGGCAACGACAACCTTCCGGCCAGCGAGGGCCATATCCGACAGGTCCTCGGATTTAGCGACGACCTGGATGAAATCTCCCGCAACCTCTTTGGCCTGACCACCCTCGGGGGCCAGGAATTCTGCGGACAAGTGATCCACAGTTCCCTGAAACAATTGGATTGGGGCAAGAATCCGGATGACCTGAAAATGATCTTCATTGCCGGCAACGAACCCTTCGACCAGGGCAAACTGGACTATAGGGATGCCGGGGCCCAGGCCTTGGAGCAGGATGTGATCGTGAACACCATCTTCTGTGGGAACCACCAGCAGGGCATCAACTCCATGTGGAAGGAGGGGGCCCGTCTGACCGGTGGGCAGTACATGGCCATTGACCACAACCGCCATGTGGTCCATATCGACACCCCCTACGACGATCTGATCATCAAACTCAACGGCAAACTGAACGGGACCTATATTTCCTATGGGGCCATGGGCCGTGAAAAAAAGGCCCAACAGTCCATACAGGACCAAAATGCCATGGAGCTTGAAGAGGCCGTGGCCGTACAGCGGGCGGTGAGCAAAAGCTCCCAATTGTACAAAAACAGCCAATGGGACCTGGTGGATGCCGTGGAGGACAATGCCGAACTGATCGTGGAATTGGACCGGGACGCCCTTCCCCCATCCCTACAGGACAAATCCACCCCGGAAATCCAGGCCTATGTCGAGGAAATGCGAATCGAACGTGAAAAGGTACAAAGGGAGATCCAAGAGCTCAATGCCAAGCGAGGGGCCTATCTGGCCGAGAAGCAGCAGGGACAGCAAGGGGAATTGCAGCATGCCATGCTGACCGCCATCAAGAAACAGGCCGCCAAGAAAAACTACAGATGGGATTAGGGTCCAAGGACATGTACACGATCAAGGCCTGTCCCTATGGGGATGGGCCTTTTCAATTGTTGGCCGCGGGGCAATAACAGTCGTAACGGCTGCCCTGGTCGCTCTGTCCAAAATCATAGCCCAGGGTGATTTGGTGGAAGCCCCCATTGTCAAAACGGATATCCCCGGTCTGATATGAATAATTGTAGGAGAACAGGAATCTGTTGACATTCACCCCGATGATCGGGGTAAAGAGGTTCAGGCGTTGTTCCCCGATCTCCCCATTGGAGAGGTATTGGGCCCCATCAAAACTGCGGCGGTAGGAAAGTCCCCCCCATACCGTTCCAAAGGAGACGTCCTTATAGACCTTTGCATTGAGGTCCACGGTCTTTTCCTTGGTAAAGTCGGTCATTTGAAAAAGAACGGAGGGCTCGATCCTGATGTTCCTCCCGAACACATAGCCCACCGAGAGCAGGTACCGCCTCAAATTGTCGAACTCGGCCGCGGAATAGAGGTCACGTCCGCTTCCCAGGATATTCAAAATGGCCGCGTGGGCATAGAATTCAAAGAGATTGTAGGAGGCCCCCAGGTCCACATTGAAATAACTGACCGTGTTCTTCACCCCGGTCACTATGGGGTCGGGAACCACGGATTGGAACTCGGTCTCGTCCAGGCTGCTCAGCAATACCCCGGCACTCAGGCCAAAGGACAATTGGTTCAGGGTCCTGAAGTCCCCTCCCAATTGCAAATGGTGGGCATAGGTCCCCTTAAAACCCGTTTGGGAATGGTAGCCGTTGGAATCGTTGAACAGGATTCCCCCGATTCCCGAACGCGCCCCCACCCTGGAATTGATGTTGAGGGTCTGTAGGTTGGGTGCCTCATCCACACTGAACCACTGTTTGCGTGCCGTGAGACGTACCTTCGTCCCCTCGGCGATCCCCGCCATGGAAGGATATACCAAATAATAGTTGTCCGCCAGATAATCAAAATAAACCGGTATACCTTCCTGGCCCTTGCAAAGGGTCCCAAAGAAAAGGATGATCACAAGGGTCGTAAGGCTGCATCTCATTTGACGATCGGGGCTTGGGCTGTATTGGACTATGGTTGTGTTATATTATGGATTCAAACAAATAGATAACGGTTTATGAACAACATTATTATAATGGAACGATCTGCCTTCGGCCCGGATCCACAAACAAAGGAAATCGGGGTATTCATTCTTTTTTGGATCGAAAGATAGGTCCTTTTGTGCCAACTTTCCCAATGGTACCATTCCCGTCCCGGGAAAGCCAGGGTCGGCATGGTCCATTGGGCCGCCTTGACCCTGACAAAATCACCGACCCCCGAAGGGCACCCCGGATGAAATTGCACCAAAGGGTCCCCTGGACCCACAATCTTTTGTCACACAGCGGAACTATTGGTATTTTTGTACAAAGTTTCGGATATGAAAGAATACAACATCACCATAGTGGCCACCAACGATCCAAAGATCATAAAATTGGAGGCCAACCATTTTTTGGTCAAGGGAAATTACGAATACAAAAACATCGACCAGGCCAAGAACTCCCCCCTGGCCCAGCAACTGTTTTACCTGCCCTTTATCAAAACGGTCTATATCGCGAGCAATTTTGTGGCCCTCGAACGCTTTGATATCGTGGATTGGAACGATGTCAAGGACGAGGTCGCCCAGCAATTGGTGGAATACCTCAATGCAGGGGAACCCGTTGTCCTGGAGGAGTTGGACCAAAAAAAGCTGCCCATTTCCCTATATGCCGAAGTGACCCCCAACCCGGCCGTGATGAAATACGTCTGCAACAGGAAAATTGTGCCCGCGGTCTTTGAATTCAAGAACATCGACCAGGCCAAGGACGCACCCTTGGCCAAGGCCCTGTTCCACTTCCCCTTTGTCAAGGAGGTCTTCCTGGACGAGAACTATGTCTCGGTCACCAAATACGATATGGCGGAATGGGAGGAGATCAATATGGAACTTCGGGAATTCATCCGGGAATTCCTGGCAGAAGGCAAGGAAGCCGTGTCCACCAAGGCCATTCAACGGGAACAGGAACGGGAAAAGGAAGCCAAGGCCAATGCGCCCCGGCAATGGGACGACACCTCTAAACAGATCGTGGACATCCTGGACCAGTACGTCAGGCCCGCCGTGGCCAGTGATGGGGGAAACATCATGTTCGAGTCCTATGAGGAAGGCAGTGGCACGGTCAAGGTGATCCTCCAAGGGGCCTGTAGTGGCTGCCCTTCCTCCACCTTCACCCTGAAGAACGGGATAGAGACCATGTTGAAGGAGATGATGGGGGACAAGGTACGGGAGGTCGTGGCCCTGAACGGATAATTTAAAAGCAACTGCCCGCCCATCTTTGCCTGAAATTTATTATCTTGAATAAAATTCATAAAATACATTGACCATGGCAGTTTTAAAAGTTATCGAAGTGTTGGCAAACTCCAATAAAAGTTGGGAGGACGCCACAAAACAAGCATTGGCACAAGCCTCCAAATCAGTCAAGAACATCCGTTCCGTTTATGTGAACGAACAGAGTGCCACCGTAAAGGACGGCAAGATCGACGATTTTCGGGTGAATGTCAAAATAACCTTTGAGGTGGAGTAAGCTCCAGGAAAAACAATTGAGGCGTCCCCAACAGGACGCTTTTTTTGTTTTTGGGAGAGCTTGCCGGAAACCCCAAATTCAAAAACAAGGAAGATGGAACACCGACATACCAATGCCCTGATCCACCAAAGCAGCCCCTACCTCTTGCAGCACGCCCACAATCCGGTGAACTGGGAGCCCTGGGAAGAACAGGTATTGGAACGTGCCAAACGGGAGGACCGGCCGCTGCTGATCAGCATTGGTTACGCCTCCTGCCATTGGTGCCATGTGATGGAACGGGAGTGTTTTGAGGACCTTGAAGTGGCCCAGATCATGAACGACAGATTCGTCAACATCAAGATAGATCGGGAGGAACGCCCGGATGTGGACCAGATCTATATGGATGCCCTACAGATGATCACGGGACAGGGGGGCTGGCCCCTCAACATCGTGGCCCTTCCCGACGGCAGGCCCATCTGGGGCGCCACCTACCTGCCAAAGGAACGTTGGATGGCCGCCCTGGACCAATTGGCCGACCTTTTGGACGGGGAACGGAAAAAGCTTGAGGACTATGCCCGGGACCTCACCCAAGGCCTACATGCGATCAACCTGATCGAGGATCATGGAGGGGAAGGATTGGCTTCCCTTTCCGATTTGGACGGTGCGGTAGAAAGTTGGTCCCGACATTTCGACCTGGAGATGGGGGGCCATCGTGGGGCTCCCAAGTTCTTGATGCCCAACAATTGGAACTTTTTGCTGCATTACTCCCTGGCCCGAAACTCCCCTGAGATCCTTGGGTTTGTGGAAAATACCCTGGAAAAAATGGCCTATGGGGGCATCCACGACCTCATAGGGGGCGGCTTTTCTCGATATTCGGTGGACGCGAAATGGCATGTGCCCCATTTTGAAAAAATGTGCTACGACAACGCCCAAATGATCGGCCTCTATGCCAAGGCCTATGCCCATACCAAAAAGGAACTCTACAAAAAGGTGGTGCAGCGGACCATAGCCTTTGTGGTCGAGAATCTGATGGATCAAAATGGGGGGTTCTATTCCTCCCTGGATGCCGATAGCCTGGATGGGGAGGGAACCTTGAGGGAGGGGGCCCATTACGTTTGGACCGTGGAAGAACTACAAGGGGTGTTGGGAGGGGACTTCCCCCTCTTCCAAACCTATTTCAACATCAATGGGTTTGGGCATTGGGAAGAAGGGAGGTATGTCCCGATCAGAAACCGGGACGAGGCCGGGGTCGCCCAGCAATTGAACATCCCGGTATCGGAATTGAGGAACACCATTGCGCAAAGTCTCGACCTCTTGAAAAAACATCGGGACCAACGCCCCCTGCCCCGTCTGGACGACAAAATTCTTTGCAGTTGGAACGCCCTGATGCTCAAAGGACTGGTCGATGCCCACCGCTACCTTGAAAATGACGATTATTTGGAACTCGCCCTTAAAAATGCGGAATTCCTGGAAACCGGGATGATCAAATCCGATCACTCCCTCCATCGCAGCCACAAGGACGGCAAGAGCGGCATCAATGGATTTTTGGAGGACCATGCCTGCCTGATCGAGGCCTTTCTGGCCCTGTATGAGGCCACCTTTGATGAAAAATGGCTGCTGTTGGGCAAAAAGCTCCTGGACCATACCAAAGCACACTTCCACGATACCGGTTCAGGACTGTTCTTCTATACCTCGGACAGGGACCCCGCTTTGATCCGAAGGACGGTGGAGACCGGGGACAATGTAATCTCTTCCTCCAACTCCATCCTGGCCAACGTCCTGTTTAAATACGGCAAGATATTCCCCCGTGAAAACTATGGGGAACTGGCATTGGGCATGCTCAGAAGAATGCAGCCCGATATGCTGCGCAGGCCCCAGGGCCATTCCAATTGGTTGCAACTGCTGCTGTACCACAACCTGGACTTCCACGAAATCGTCCTGGTCGGGGATGCCCATAAGGAACTGGGCCGGGAGCTATCCAGGGAATACCTCCCGGGCAGCATCCTCTTGGGCGGGGAAGGGAACAGTGAACTGGAACATTTCCAATATCGACGGGTCCAGGGCAGTACCCTGGCCTATGTGTGCAGGGAAGGGGCCTGCAACCTCCCGGTCAAAAGCAGTGGGGAAGTTTTGGATCAGTTGGGCAGGGGCCGTTGAGTTCTACCAAAATTCCTTAATTTTAGAATACTCGGAATCGTGTAACACTTAACCCCAAAAAGAGAACCATTATGAAAGAAATGGAAAACTATCAGGTCTACTTGGAAAAGGGAATGGATTGGGCCTTTTCCGTGCTCCCCAATATCGTTGTGGCCATTGTACTGTTTATCGTCGGCCTTTGGGCCATTAAGCTCATCAACAGAATGGTCAAGGGTTTTTTTGACCGAAAGGATTACGATGAGGCCCTGGAAAGTTTTTTGGCCAGTTTTATAGGGATTACCCTAAAGTTCCTCCTCTTTGTCCTGGTGGTGACCCAATTGGGGGTCAAGACTTCCTCCCTTGTGGCCCTGATCGGGGCAGCGGGACTGGCCGTGGGACTGGCCCTACAGGGATCCCTGGCCAATTTTGCCGGAGGGGTGCTCATCCTGCTTTTCAAGCCCTTTAAGGTCGGCGACTATATCGAGGCCCAGGGCGTGGACGGCACCGTAAAGGAAATTTCCATCTTCAATACCAAGCTCAGTACCTTTGGCAACCAGATCGCCATAGTGCCCAACGGGCAATTGTCCAACGGCAACATCGTCAACTACAATATGGAGGACATCCGCAGGGACAACTTCCAAGTGGGCATTTCCTATGGGTCCAACATCAAACAGGCCAAGGAGATCCTCCTGCAGATCTGTGCGGAAGACCCTGCCATTGACAAGGAACCCGCCCCGGTGGTCTATGTGGGGGAACTGGGGGACAATGCGGTGAACCTTACCTTGAGGTACTGGGCCAAGAACGATGTGTTCTGGGATGCCCACTTTAGGGTGATCGAACAGACCAAACTCCGTTTTGATGCGGCCGGAATCGATATCCATTTTCCACAAAAGGTGCTGATGCACCAAGTCGGCAAAGCTTAAGGTCTTTTCTTGGTCTGGACCAGAAAGTCCTTTAAATAAAAGGGTTCGAAATAGGCCAGGTCCTCAAAGTCCGAGGCCTGGAATTTTCTGTGGGCGGGAACGACCATCTGGGCCGCCGAGGGGAGGACTGAGCCATCAAAGCTGAAATTTTTCGCCCTTAGGGTCTCTTGGATCTTCCCTGCCCCACTGCCCAGGAAATGTACCCGATCCACGGAAGTGTACGCTCCAAAAGAGTTCTCGTCGACAATCTCGGCCCGGGTTTCCCTCAGCTGCCGGTACTGGGAGTCAAAGACCGCGGAATAGACCTCCATCCTTCGGGCATCCAACACCGGGATCAACAGTTCCCCCGCCTTCACTTCCAATTGCCTGGCCAGACTCTCAAGGGTGGGAACAGATATCAGGGGAAGGTCCAGGGAAAAACAGAGCCCCTTGGCCGCGGAGACCCCGATCCGAAGGCCCGTATAGGAACCGGGACCCTTGCTCACGGCCACGGCATCCAGATCCGATAAGGACAGGGAAGCCTCCGCGAGCGCCTCTTCGATAAACAGGTGCAACTGTTCGGAATGGGAATACCCCACGGCATTGTTCTCCTTTAGGACAAGTAGGGAATCCCCTTTGGAAATCCCCACGGAACAATTCGTGCTGGCGGTCTCCAGATGTAGAATTATGGCCATTGCGGCCACAAAGATACTAGTTTAGGGAAACGGGAATGCCAAAATAGAACTCCAAAATCTTCAAACGGAAGATATAATTGTACTTGGTACGGATCAGTTCGGCCTCGGCATCGTCCACCCTGGCCTGGGCCTGGCCATAATCAAAGGCGTTCAACATGCCGTTCTCATAGCGCTCCCTGGCATAGTCCATGGCCAGTTTACGGGCATCCAGGGTCTTCTGGGCGGCCCAATAGGCCTTTTCAAAGGTGCCCACGTCCACATAGGCCTGTTGGATGGTGTTCTCCAGGTCCAATTTGTCCTGCTGCAATTGAAGTTTTGCCTTCTCCAGGGAAATGGAGGAGCGCTTTACATTGTTGCGGGTGCTCCATCCGTTGAAAATGGGAACGTTCAATTGGACCCCATAACTTACCCCGTCAAAGATCCACATCTGGTCGGTGAAGTTGGGGGTGTACACCCCGCCCGTCCCATCGGGGATCTGGGTGACGTCCGAATATCGGGTACCGTATTGGAAAAAGGCGGAAAGGGTGGGATAATAGGCTCCCTTGGCCAATTTCAGGTCTTCCTCGGCCAAGGCCACATTGGACTCGGAAAACTTGATGTCGCTTCTGAATTCCAAGGCCTTGGCAAAGATCGTCTTGGCCGAATTGCTCAGGATGTCGGATGGGGGAATATCAAAGGATTCCTCGGCAATGTCAAAATTTTCATAATCGGTGATCTGCATCAACTGGGCCAGGTTCACCCTGGAGATCAGCACTTGGCCCTCCCCGTTGACGATCTGTTGTTCCTGGTTGGCCGCGGTGGCCTCGATCTCCAAAAGATCTCCTTGGGGCAGCGACCCGGCTTCCACCATGGACCGGGTACGCTCAAGATCCTGCTGGGTTATCTCATATTGGGCCCTGAAGGTCTTTAACTGTTCCTTGTTGGAGAGTACCTGCAAATAGGCATTGGCCACGTTCAGCCTGATGTCGTCCTTGAGGTCGTCCAGACGGTATTGGCTGCCAATGGCACTCAATTTTGCCCGGTTGAGCTGCCTGAAGTTCCGTAGCCCGTCGAAGAGGGTGAGGTTGGCACTGGCCCCCAGGTTCACACTGAAGGCCGAGCTGTTGGTGGGCAGGTTGTTGGTGGGGTTGATGGAGAAACCCGTACTGCTCGAGGCCGAGGCCTGTCCGTTCACACTGGGAAGCAGGTTCCCCAGGGCATCCTTTTGATCGATCATCGTATTCTCCAGGTCCAGTTCAAACTGTTCCACGGTCAAATTGTGCTCCACCGCATATTCCACGCATTCCTGCAAGGTCCATTTGCGCATCTGGGCATTTGAAATAAAAATGGAGGACAACAGGATAAGGCTCGTAATGGTATTTCTCATTCTTTCTTGAATTTTCACTCGTTCCTTTTTTTTGGTCGAATCCCTTAGTTCAAATCAGTGGACTTCTGTTCCAATTTATTCCAGATCTTGATCTTGCTGTCGGCATCCACCCCGGAGATGACTTCCACATCGATGCCATCGCTCACCCCGAGTTCAAGGTCCCTGCGCTCGAATTTATTCTCGGAAACCAGTACTTCAACAAAGGGTTTTTGGGTTTCCTTGTCAAACTGCAAAAGGGCCTCCTTTATGGAAAGGACATCCTTCTTCTCTTCCAGGACGATCGAGGCATTGGCACTGTAACCCGCCCGGATATAGGCCGAACTGTCCGGAATTTGGAGGTCCCCCTCGATCTTGAACTGAACGGCCCCTTCAGCTTCCACCCCCTTGGGGGCGATGAACTTCAGATCCGCGTTGAACTTCAGGGTCTCCAGGGCCCCCAGGGAAATTTCCAAGGGCATGCCCACATGAAGTTTCCCCACTTCGGCCTCGTCCACTTCCCCTTCAAAGATCATCCTGCCCATATCGGCAATGGTGGCAATGGTGGTCCCTTCGTTGAAGTTGTTGCTCTGTATGACCTGATCTCCTTCCTTTATGGGGATTTCAAGGATGGTCCCCGATACGGTGGCCGTGATATTGGTGTTCGCACTGAGGGATCCCCCGGCAGATCCCTTTTTTATGATCTGGTAATCGGCCTGTGCGTTCTTGAGTTCCTGTACCGCCTGATCATAGGAGAGCTTCTGATTGTTGTACTCCTGGCTGGAAATGACCCCTTTTTCAAAAAGGGCCTTGTTGCGATCGTACTCGATCTTGGCATTGTTCAGGGCGAGTTGGGCATTGGTGACCCGTCCGGCAGCCTGGTTCAGGGACTGTTCGTTGGGTACGACCTTGATCACCGCGATCAAATCCCCTGCCTGGACCTTGGTCCCTTCTTCCAAAAGGATCTTGTCGATGATCCCGGAAATCTGTGGTTTGATATTGATCTCATCCTCAGGGATAACCTTCCCGGTGACAATGACCCGGTTGACAATGTCCTTTTTCACCGGGCTTTCGGTCTTATAGAGTTCCACCGGGCTGCTGTTCTGCTTTAGGAAATAGACCATCGCAGCCAGAATTCCCAGGACCGCCAGGCCGATCAATGTGTACTTTAAATACTTATTCATTATTGTCGATTTGATTTGAATTTGTTATTATGGGTTGCTTATTCCTCTCTCAATGCATCTATGGGCCTGATCTTTATGGCCCTGTTGGCGGGCAACAGCCCGATAAGGACACTCAGTCCGACCATCAACACAAAGGAGACGATGAACTGGGTCATGCCGATCATGGGTTTGACAAAGGGCACATCATCGGAACTGCCCCACATGGAATCCATGATGGCCAATATCCCAACGGCAATCGAAAATCCGACCAGGCCCGCAAAGGCGGTCAGTACAATGGCCTCCAAAAGGATCTGGCGCCTGACCAGGGTCGGGGTCGCCCCCAGGGCCCTTCTCACCCCGATTTCCTGGGTCCTTTCCTTGACGGTGATCAACAGGATGTTGCTGATCGCGATCACCCCTGCCAAGAGGGTGAATATCCCGACAAAAAAGGAAAAGCCCTGGAGTACCGTGGTAAAGGCGGAAATGCTGTTGAAAATCTCGGAAAGGTTAAAACTGCCGATGGCCCGTTCGTCCTTGGGGTGGATGTCGTATTTGGCCTTGAGGATGTCCTTGATCCTCTTTTCCACCTGGGCCACCTGTACCCCAGGCTCCACGGAAATGGCCATCCAGCCCATTCGGTCCCCGGAATTGAAGGCTTTTTGGAAGGTGGTGAACGGAATGAAAATGGAATTTTCCCCGTCGATATTGATGTTGTTGTTGGGTTTGTACATGCCCACCACGGTAAAATAGACCCCATTGATCCGGATTTCCGCACCTATGGCCTCCTCCCCTTTTTCGAAGAGCAGTCTATAGGTTTCCTCCCCGATGACACATACTTTTTTGGAATTTTCTATATCGGTTTGGTTGAGGAACCTGCCCTCGACCAGTCTCTTT
>CALDPL010000303.1 GCA_937911965.1 uncultured Allomuricauda sp.
GGCGGTGAACCACAATTATGCCCAGGATCATGAACGGATCAACTCCTACGATGAAATCGCCTTGATCCCTCCCGTAAGCGCCGGACAGTGCCGATAAAATAGCTGCCTTTGCCCGGGTAGGAAAGGTATTTTCCAAGGGATGGGAATTGACCATGGATGTCCTTGGAGGCTGTGATTTGTCTTTGGGTCCGGATTGCGGATTCCCCCCTTGGGGAAGAACCTTCGCAACCTACTCGAAATAGTCGTGGTATTTCACCAAATGATCTTGGATTTCCTCGGTCATACGCGCTCCTGCTTCCTTGCTTTCCGCTTTTTGCAGCCGTTCTATTTTTGAAATCAACGGATAGAGCCAAACATGTAGATTGTCATGGGAAGGCCCCGTCATGGTGCATTCCCTTACGATCATATTTTTGATCTCGGCCAGCCCATCTCCCAATTTCCGATGGTCCTCGGCGGATTCCGCAGCACTCTTTTCTATCAGGGCAAGCATATCCGAGACCCCGGCGGTGGTCTCGATATTTGCGGTCCATTTGGCCCCTTGGTCCAAACTGATTTCATCGATCCAGGAAGTTTCGGCCTTCTTTTCCCCTTCCAAATGCACTTGGGATTCCCCGTTCCCTTCCCCGGGATCCGCTCCCTTTGGGGCATCCTTGCAGCCCAAGAACAGCACCATTGAAAAAATCAAGGGAATCGCCCCTTTTAGACGGATCGGTGGAAGCCCCAAAAGGGTAGGGGACGAGGGTTTTGAAAATAAAGGAGAAGGGTTCATCGAAATTGGTTTTGTCCCAAAATTAGCAAATTATCAGCACCTCCGCAATCCCTGCTTCCCCAAGCAATAAATGCCATTCATCGAGAATATTGACCTTTGGACACTAAACTCCCGATCCGATCGTTAAGATTGTCATAATACACTTAACTGTACAAAATGAACGGAATGAGAAACAAAATCTGTACAATTGCATTTCTGGGATTGGCCCTTGGTGGGTTTTATTCCTGTAGTGAGGACAGTATGCCCCCGGAGGGAGAACGACTCACCCAAGCGGAGCTGAATACCATTTTAAGTATCGATGAGATTGCGGGAATCGCGGACGATGCCATTGCGGACCTTTATAACGGCAATACGGCAAAATCCCCGGTTGCCAAGGACAATGAATGTTATTCCGCCGAGTATTTGGAAAGTGGGTTCGTGGCCACCTTCAACAACTGTGTCCTCAATGGAACGGATGATATCAACGGGACCGTGACCGTCTCCTATGCAACAGGGGAGGGTTCGGCCACCTTTACCGCCACCTATGAGGACTTTTATGTGGGCACCACCCAAATCAACGGGACCCGGACCTATGCCCTGGCCTCAGGCTCGGATGAAAACACGGGAAGCTTTACCGTAACGAGCGATATGAGTGTTGTATTCGAGGATGGCAGGACCATCAGTGAAAGTGGGTCCAAAACCCTCACCATCGGTTACAATGAAACCGATCAGGTCCTGACCATGGGCATTTCCGGGGAATGGACCGTTGAGACCGACGAGCACACCTATGCGGTCAAGACCATCGAGGACCTGGAATGGAATTCCTCCTGTGCCTACCTGACCAAGGGAAGCATGCTGGTTTCCAAGAGCGGGCTTGAGGTGACCGTGGACTTCGGCGATGGCAGTTGTGACGACAAGGCCACCTTGATCTATCCCAATGGAGCCACAGAGGTACTGACCCTTTAGGAGCAGTCCATAAAATCCATGAAAGGCACCGATTTGAAGTCGGTGCTTTTCTTTTTGTATCCCATGTAGTACCTTTAGGGGAAACACAGGCACCTTAATATGATCGATAACTTGCTAGGGGCACAAAATACTTTTTTTAAGGACCAATGGACCAAGAGGGTCCAATTTCGCAGGGACGCCCTAAAAGAATTGCAGAAAGAGATAGTTTCCAAGGAAGATGCCATTTGCGAGGCCCTTTATGCCGATTTCAAAAAACCAAGGTTCGAAAGCCTGGCCACGGAAACCCAATTGGTCTTGGCCGAACTGCGGTATGCCATCAAATATATGGAGTCCTGGGCCAGACCCACTCCGGTATCCTCCACATGGTCGAATTTTCCATCCCGGGAATGGATCCAATGGGAACCCTACGGCAAGGTCTTGATCTTGGCGCCCTGGAATTATCCCTTTATGCTGTCGATAAGTCCCCTGATCGGGGCCGTGGCCGCAGGGAACACCGCGGTTTTGAAACCCTCGGAGCACGCTCCCAATACCTCAAAGATCATCGCTTCGATCATCGGCGAAGCCTTCCCTCCGGAGTATGTCACCGTTGTGGAAGGGGGAGTGGAGGTGTCGAGGGAACTGCTGGCCCGGAAATGGGAGTATATATTCTTCACCGGAAGTACCAGGGTGGGAAAGATCGTTTATAAAAGTGCCGCGGACCACTTGACCCCGGTAACCCTGGAACTGGGAGGGAAGAACCCATGTATTGTGGACCCAACGGCCAATATCGGGATTTCTGCCAAACGCATTGTCTGGGGCAAGTTCATCAATGCCGGGCAGACCTGTCTGGCCCCGGATTACGTTCTGGTGCATAAAGACTCAAAGGAAAAGCTGATCGAGGCCTTAAAGTCCAACATCACTGAATTCTACGGGAAGGAGGTCGAAAAATCCCCGGACTTTGCCAGGATCACCACGGTAAAGCAATACCAAGGACTTAAAGCGATGCTTGAAGGTCAAAACCTTATCTGTGGCGGTGGTTCCGATGATGGGGATAGATTTCTGGAACCTACCCTTGTGGATGAACCCTCCATGGACAGTGCCCTTATGGGAGAAGAGATTTTCGGGCCGATCCTTCCCATACTATCCTATGAAAACGAATCGGATTTGGATCGATATGTTGGAAGATGGGGCAATCCATTGGCTTTGTACCTGTTTTCTGAGGACAGGAAATTTCAAAGAAAAATCATGGGAAAATATGCCTTTGGAGGTGGGGGCATCAACGATACCGTGGTCCAGATCTCAAACAAACTCCTTCCATTCGGAGGATTCGGGAGCTCGGGGATCGGCAGTTATCACGGCGAACATTCCTTCAAATTGTTCTCACATCCAAAATCCATCGTAAAACGGGCAACCTGGTTGGACGTTCCTTTGCGGTACGCCCCCTATACCGTTCCCACGGCTTGGGTCAAGAAAATAAAGCACCTTTTTTAAACCGACGGGGATTTCCTGCCCGGACCGGACTTTGGGTATCCATCACGGGCAACAGGGATCCTAGGGTGGGGAAAAATCGGTCAGGGCCCGGATTATTTTGGGAAACCTGTTCTCAAAATCAGCCTGCCAGAGCAAGGTCATTTCAACTTTTTGCCGGACCCGATCCAGTTCGATATACTTGATGTTTTCATAGCCGTGCATGCTGGAAATGGGTTCAATGGTAATGCCCATGCCGGCTTCCACCAGCCTGATGCCGCTGTTGGCAAAAGCGGTTTCATGGACCACTTTCGGCATAAATCCCGCATCCACACAGATTGAATGGACCAGGCCCACGTACATTTCGCCTTCGGTAATGGTGGGTAGTATGAAGGGCTCGTTCCCGAAATCGGACAACCCCTTAAAATTGGAACGGTCCACAGGATGATCTTTGGGCAGTACAAGGACAAAGTTTTCCTTGACCAAGACCTTGCTTTTGATTCCTGGCCCGATGGACGGATTGGGGGAAATGCCAATATCGATTTCCCCGGCCAAGAGTTCCTCGACCTGTCGGGTATTTGTCATTTCCTTAAGGACCACCCGGACCAAGGGAAATTGGACATTCAAATCCTTGATGAGTGCGGGGAGGAAGGACTGCATTGCGGAATGTGTATATCCGACCCGTACCAGTCCGGCTTCCCCTTTGTCCAACATGCGCGCATGCTCAATACTGTGGTCGAGTTGGACCAGGAGCTTTTCCACCTCGGTCCTGAAATATTCACCGGCGGGAGTCAGTTTGACATTGCGCCGGTTCCGCTCAAACAGTGAAAAGGAAAGTTCGTTTTCCAATTGCTTGATCTGTTTGCTCAGGGCAGGTTGGGCGATGAAGGCCTGCCGGGATGCCTCGGTGAAATTAAGGACCCGGGAAAGCTTCAAAAAATTCTTTAAGACTTCTATGTTCATACTTATGCAATTTAGGAATAAGTTGATGAAAATTCAATATTTCCGAATGTTGTGCTTTGGTGGTTCCTTTGCGTAAACTGTTGCGGTATGAAAACAACATTGGAAACTGCCTATTCCCCGGAAGATTTTAGGGAAAACGCACATAGGGTGGTCAATCTGCTTGCAGATCATCTGGAAGAGTCGATCAACTCGGAAAAAATGCCCGCCATAAAATGGATAGATCCTGAAGAGCATCTTGAATTTTGGAAAGCTGATTTCAATTCGCCAAATGCAAAAGATCCCGTGGATCTGTTCAAGGCGGTAATGGAAAGGTCGGTAAACTTGCACAACCCAAAATACATCGGCCATCAAGTCAGCGCCACATTGCCCGTCACAGTGCTCAGCGCAGCGCTTATCGCATACCTCAACCAAGGGGTTTCCGTCTACGATATGGGCATGGCCGGCAATGCCATGGAAAAGATAATGATCGAACATTTGGCCTCAAAATTCGGTTATGGCAAGGAAGCGGCCGGGATCATAACCTCCGGAGGGACCCTGGCCAATTTGACTGCGCTTTTAACGGCCAGGTCCCGTTTTGGGGAGGAGGAGTATTCGAAACTTATTGTTCTGGTGTCGGGGGAGGCCCACTACAGTATTGAACGGGCCGTAAAAATCATGGGGCTTCCCGCCGATAATTTGATCAAGGTCCCGGTAGACGGGAATTTTCGAATGAGGGTCGATGCTTTGGATGAACTGTATCGGACCCATAGCGATCAAGGTAAAAAGGTACTTTGTGTCATTGGCTGCGCGTGTTCCACCTCCTTGGGGGTCTATGATGATTTGGAAGCCATAGGGCAGTGGGCAAACAAGCGTGATATTTGGTTCCATGTGGACGGGGCCCATGGTGCTGCGGCAATATATTCACCCAAATACAAAACCCTGTTGAAGGGGATTGAATGGGCGGATTCCATAATCCTTGACTTCCATAAATTATTAATGGCCCCGTCATTGTCCACCGCATTGATCTATAAGGATGGAAAATCGGGTATTGGCACCTTTACCCAAAAAGCGGATTACCTTTTTCAGTCCCAGCAGGAAGACCAGTGGTACAATCCCGGAAAGAGAACCTTTGAGTGTACCAAGACCATGAGCGTACTCAACAGCTATACCGTTCTACGAATGTACGGGGAGGAACTCCATGCCGGGAATATTGATACCGTCTATGACCTTGCCCGGGAGTTTTCATCGGAAATCGAGAAGCACGATGCCTTTGAATTGGCCATTCGCCCAATGAGCAATATTGTTTGTTTCCGCCTAAGGGTTGATGGGGATTCCGATAAAGTCAACAAAGGGATTGCGGACCGTTTACTGGCCGATGGGCGGTTTTATATTGTAAACACCGTGGTGAACGGGGAATTCTGGTTCCGTATCACCATTCAAAATCCATTGACCACGCTGGCACATCTGATGGAATTGTTGGACTATATTCTAATACTGCACAAAGACGATGGGAAGCTTCAGGAAGTTTAAATATTTTGAAAATAAAATGCTATTGGATAGGGGAATAAGCCACCTCATTAAAACATTGCATTTAAACATGAAAATAGTGGAAAACCTTCCTTATCGAATCTTCTATTTTACATAATGTATATTATAGCACAACAAATGACCTATTAGAAGCATATGTTAAATTTTCAGTTGAAAGCGAACTGGACGATATAATTTCATTCGATTTTATGTGATCCAAAGCCTTAGTCGAATCAGAACTATGAAAAAAGTCAAAATAATTAATATATTTTCATCAGACTGGAATGCCATGTTCGATCTTTGACAATGTAGCCTTTATTGCATGTATACCCCTTATTGAATATGATTTCCAGATCAAGGGAACTTATAAAATTACCGGCCCGTTTCCCATTTTGATAGTGTTTTCCGTATCTGTGAAATAATGCCGATAATGTCCTATTGTTCACCGCTTCACAATTGAGATAGGCTTTCATGTTTCTTTTAGATTTTGGAACTTTAAGAAATGAATAGATATTTGCGAGGTCATGAAACAACCAACTTTCCAAATCCTGAGTAGCCACAATCTCATTCAAGGACGCAATTCTTGAATCTACATCACCAACTTTGAAATTACTCACTAACTCTTTCGTATTTAATAAAGTCTCAGTATTTCGGTCCCCTTCCCTATCGTAAGCAACAAATACATGGATTTTGTGTCGATCTGAATATTTGGAATTTCCCAAATAGGTCTTAATCTTGCTTTCAACTTTGTTGTTTAAGTCATAGATACCATTCAGTCCCCCAAAATTTGTGTTGATCTTACTTCGCTCCAAGAACTTGTCAAAAATTTGATCATAGAATTCCTTTTCTGTTTCACCTTCATATAGGAACAATATGGAGTTTGGATTATTTGGAATGCGATTCATATTGAAGCTATTCAAATTCTTCTTGTTCCATATTGCCAAAGAACAATTCGTCACTAAAGTTAATCTGACCTTGATTCAGCCTTTTCCGTAATTCTTTTTTTGTGGAAACATTGTACAATGTACTTTTCCCATTTTCATCCACACTACATACTATTATATTATCTGGTTTGGTTTTATTGAGTATTGGAATTGAATGGGTCGTAATTATAAACTGCCTTTTCTCAGAAAAACTTTTAATGAAATTAAAGAGGTCGATCAAAGCCTTTGGATGCGTGGAATTCTCGGGCTCCTCGATAAAAATCAAATCAGATTCATTGGACAGTATTTTGGTTATTAACGCAATGATCAATACTGTACCGTCTGAGAAATTCCTTAAATACTTATTTGTTCCAAAATGTTTAAATGTCAAAAACCTTCTCTTCGACCCCTTGCCCCTTGCATCCTCACTAAATGCAATCTCTTCTATATTGGCACGATCTATATTCAATATATTGTTAATGGCCTCTATAAAAATATTCCAATTGGGTGTTTTATTCAATTTTATGATTTCTTCCTCCAATTCAATTGATACTACCCGACCGTTGTGCAGGTTTAATCGGTCAACAGTATCCGATTTCATCAACTCTAAATTGGAAAAATAAAAAATAGGGGTCTTAAGAATCATATTCAAACTATTGATGGCGTCCAAATACGGTCCATCCAAATCATTGCTAAACACAAGTTTCAATATTCTTATGACACTAAAAAAATCCGGGACTTCTTCGAACAAGGAGGTTTTGGACAGCTTGGCCCCAAAACTCACCTTGTTGCGGAATCTCTTGAATATTGATTCTGGCTTACCTGGCTTATTGATTTCCTTGGCATCCAGTGATTCTTTGACAATTTTATATTGTACTTCCCCGAATTCTTCGAGTCCTTCTATATCCAATTGATAATTAAAAACCCTATTTCTTTCTGAATTTGAAAACCTGAAGTGGAATGAAATAATGAATT
>CALDPL010000304.1 GCA_937911965.1 uncultured Allomuricauda sp.
ATCAAGGCGGACGGCAAGGCCGAAGCGCTCTTTAACAACACGGCTGCCGAAGTGGGCGGCGCGGAGAAATTCATTCAAATCCGCCATATCCGCAACTGCTACAAGGCAGACCCCGAATACGGAGAGGGCGTTGCCAAGGCCCTGGGCCTTTCAATGGATGAAGTGAACGCCTTTGACATGACTCCCTACGACAAGTGGGCGCCAAGGCCCACTCAAGGCTAAGGCCCATGGGACGAGCAAAATACCCCCAGTCAAATTGGGGGTATTTTGATTTTTGGGGTCCCTTGAACCAAATCGGACCGTAAATAAATTTTTAATTAGTTGCCGGTCATCCTTAACCACAAAATCAAGCGTACCATGTCCAATATTGAACTTATCATAGAAGAACGTGCCGCCGACCTGGGTAAATTCCTGGTGGGCCGCCTTCTGCCCTTCCGACAGAAAAGGATGGTCGGGCCCTTTATCTTCATAGACCATATGGGGCCTGTAAAGCTCAACGAAAGACAAAATTTTGATGTAATGCCCCATCCGCACATCGGGCTTTCCACCCTGACCTTTTTGTTCGAGGGCAGCATCATGCACCGGGACACCCTGGGCAATGAAATCGAGATCGAGCCCGGGGCGGTCAATTGGATGACCGCCGGATCTTGGATCGTTCACTCGGAGCGCACCCCGGAGTACCTGCGGGATTCCGACATGTTCATGCACGGACTGCAAATATGGGTGGCCCTGCCCAAGGACTTGGAGGGAATGGATCCGGAGTTTTTCCATGTGGAACGCAAGGATATCCCACAATGGGACCAAGATGGCCTTCAATTCAGATTGGTGGCCGGGGAAGCCTTGGGCATGAAATCCCCTGTACCGGTCCACAGCAAGCTCTATATGTTGGAAATCAAAAGTGACAGGGAACAATCGGTGAACCTTGGGGAACATCTCTACGGGGAATCCGGCCTGTATATTCTGGAAGGCAAAATCAAGAGCGAGGGGCATGTCTACGGGCCCAAGCAACTTCTGGTCGCCAAGGACAGTACCCTCTGCGAGTTTACCCTGACGCAGAACAGCACCATCTACATTTTCGGAGGGGAGCCCTTTCCCGAGGAACGTTTTATCGATTGGAACTTTGTTTCAAGCAACAAGGACACGATTCGGGCTGCCAAGGAGAAGTGGAAGTCCCAGGATTTTAAAAAGATCAAGGGTGACGATAAGGAATTCACCCCCTACCCGACCATTAGCGCTTCACTTAAAAGAAAATAGAACCCATGGCAAGAATATCGTCCAGCATCAAGAAACAGCCCTACAAAGTCGACATCGAGTCCCCTACCGGGAATTCGATCATAGCCGACGAACCCCTTGAAATGGGGGGCGGGGGTCTGGGATTTTCCCCCAAGGAGCTTTTGGCCTCCTCTTTGGCGGCATGTACCTCCGCAACGGTAAAAATCTTTGCCGACCGGAAACAATGGGACCTACAGGAGGTCAAGATCGAAGTGGAACTCGATTATATCAAGGAAGAGAACAGGACCCTTATCCACAGGTCCATTGACTTTATTGGGGACCTGGACCAAAAACAAAGGGAACGGCTCCTTGTAGTGGCCAATGCCTGTCCCATACATAAGATTTTAAGCAATCCCATCGAAATAAACACCCAAATAGGAAACTGATCCAAATCCAATGAAAAGTTTAGTGGCATTTTTGGCCGATTCCCAGGCCAACTTCATCAACCTGACCCGAATCGGCATCTTTATCGTAATGGTATGGATCGGGGGTCTGAAAGCCTTTCAATACGAAGCGGACGGAATCGTTCCCTTTGTGGCCAACAGCCCCTTGATGTCATTTTTCTACGCCAAGGATGCCCCGGAATATGTCGATTATAAAAATCCCGAAGGAAAGACCGTGCAACGGAACATCGATTGGCACAAGGAGAACAACACCTATATTTTTTCCTACGGCTTGGGTACGGTGATCGTGATCATCGGACTGATGGTCCTTTTGGGCATTTGGTTCCCAAAAATTGGCATGTACGGAGGCCTACTGACTTTTGGGATGTCCCTGGTCACCCTGAGCTTTTTGATCACCACCCCGGAAACCTTCGTTCCAAATCTGGGAGGGGATTTTCCAACACCACAACACGGGTTTCCGTATCTTTCGGGTGCCGGAAGATTGGTCATCAAGGATGTCATCATGATGGGGGCGGGATTGGTCTGTGCCTCTGAAGCGGCCAAACGAACCCTTGGGAGGGTGAATCCCTAAACCCTTGGAAGCATTGAAAACAAACTGAGCCAAATTTGCAATCGAACATCACAGTCATCCTCGATTTGATAGGCACCTTTGCCTTTGCCATTAGTGGAATCCGCATGGCATCCGGAAAGCAGATCGATTGGTTCGGGGCCTTTATCATCGGCTTGGTCACCGCAATTGGCGGGGGGACTACCAGGGATTTATTGTTGGATGTCAGACCCTTTTGGATGACAGACCCCAAATATTTCCTTACCACCGGCTTCGCCTTGGTTTCTGCACTGGTTTTCAAGGACAGGCTGCTCAAATTGGGGAGTACCCTTTTTATGTTCGATGCCATAGGCCTCGGACTGTTCACCGCAACGGGGATCAGCAGAAGCTTGGATGCCGACCTGCCTTTTTGGGTCTGTATTGTTATGGGGACCATCACGGGCTGTGTAGGCGGGGTGGTTCGGGATATGATCTTGAATGAAGTGCCCCTGCTCTTCCGAAAGGATATTTATGCCATGGCCTGTGTGGCCGGTGGGGGAATCTATTTTATCGGCATGAATTTGGACCTGTCGGATGGCCTAACACAAATCATCGCGGTGGTCAGCGTGATTGTCATCCGACTTGTCGCTGTGAGGTTCCATTTGCATTTGCCCAAATTACAGCCTCTGGACTCGAAAGGGAGCGAATGAAGGTATGTGAATTTCATACAAGCAGATTATGTTGAACATCCTGTTATTGATCCTGGGTTTTGCACTGTTGATCTACGGTGCCAACGCCCTGGTGGATGGTGCCTCCTCCTTGGCTAAGACGTACAATATCCCCAATATTGTGATTGGATTGACCATTGTGGCATTTGGGACCTCTTCCCCCGAATTGGTAGTCAATGTCATGGCTTCGGCCAATGAACAATCCGACATCGCATTGGGCAATATCCTCGGCAGTAATATTTTCAATGTCCTTGCGATTCTGGGGCTGTCCGCCATAGTGTACCCCCTAAGCATAAAATCCAATACCACATGGATTGAAATACCCCTCAGCCTACTTTCCGCCCTGGTCGTCCTCACCATGGCCAATGATATATTTCTCGATGGGTCCCAAACCTCCGTGATTTCCAGGACCGAAGGCATAGGCCTTATATTTTTCTTCATCATTTTCATGGTCTATAACCTGAGTTTGATGAAAAACAATCCCTTTGAAAGTCCATTGAACATCAAATACCTCACACGACCAAAGTCTTTTCTCTACATCCTTTTTGGCCTGATGGGCCTGATCTTGGGAGCAAAGTTGATCGTGGAATCGGCAAGTGACATTGCCAGGGCCTATGGAATTTCGGAACGGATCATAGGGCTGACCATAGTTTCCATTGGGACCTCTGCCCCAGAACTCGCCACCGCACTGGCAGCTGCCTATAAAAAGAACGTGGACCTCGCCATTGGAAATATTGTGGGATCCAACATCTTTAATATTTTCTTGGTCCTCGGTATCTCATCGGTCGTCAATCCGGTCAAAGTGAACATCAATTCCAATTTTGATCTGCTGGTCAATGTGGGAGCCGGTCTTTTGTTGTTCATTTTTGTTTTCACGGGAAGAAAGCGACAACTTGAACGTTGGGAGGGAATATTGTTGTTTTTACTTTACATACTTTACCTGACCTTCCTTTTAATGTGGTAAGGGCAAATCGACATCGATCCCTGACCAAAAATGGTACCGATCTGCAAAAAAAAGGAGGGAATACTTGAATTGTAATATAGGCAATGGGCCCTTTCCCATTTTCAATTACAGTTTTTTGTGCGTGGAAATGGCGATTCTGTTCCAGGCATTGATCGCGACCACGGCCATAATGATCTGGGCGATATAATTTGGGGAAAATGACTTCACTGCGCTATTATAGGTTGCCTGTGAGAGTCCAACTTCGCTGATTCGGGTCACCTCTTCGGTGATGGCCAAAAGGACACGCTCCTGTTCGGTGTAAAGCTCGGTCTCCCGCCAGGCATCCAACAAGAAAATGCGCTGTTGTGTTTCACCTTCGGCCAGGGCATCTTTGGTGTGCATGTTGATGCAAAAGGCACAGCCGTTGATCTGGGAGGCACGTATTTTGATCAGGTGGTAATGGGTTCTGCTCAGATCTGATTCCTGTAGGTATTTTTCCAGGGCGAGTATGCCCTTATAGGCAGCGGGTTCCAACTTTTCGATATCTATCCTATTTTCCATGGTATTATATTTTCTCCCACAAAATTAGTCCCAGGATCTCAAAAAAAACTTAATCTGGATTAAGAACGTTTTTTCCCTTTGATCCCACTCAGATATTCGGGCGTCATGTTCAGGTAGGAGGCCAATAGATGCTGTGGGACCCTTTGGGTGAACTCCGGGAAGTTCTCGTGGAAGTGATGGTACATTTCTTCCCTGGAGTAATCGAAGAGGTATTTGGTCCGGAATTGGGCCGCTGCATGGGCCCTGCGATGGATCAGCCTGAAATACCGTTCCATTTTGGGAAAGCGTTCCAACAGTCTTTCCTGACCCTGGAAGTCAATGGCCAGTACCTCGGTGTCCTCGATGGCCTGTATGGCAAAGGATGATTTTTGTTGATGTCCATAAGAGGAATGGTCCGTGATCCACCAGCCCTCAATGGCAAATTCAGTTGTCTGTTCCACCCCTTTTGAACTTACAAAATACATCCTTACACAGCCCTTTACCACAAAGAAATGCAGGCTGTTCCTGCTGTCAAGTTCCAAAAGATGCTCCTTTTTCCGGTATGAAGTGGGTGCAAAAAAGGCCAGTAGTTCCGATTCCTCCCTCGGATCCAATTCAACAAACTTTCTTATATGTCCAATGATGTTTTCCTTCATAGACCCAGGGTCCAAAACCAAGCCTACGGCCCCCATACAAAATTAAGCCATAAGCCCGAGCATCCCATAAAGTAATGCAAGGTTTTGTTCGGGATGCCGCTCCATGGGCCTCTTTCCCTTAAGATACGGTCTTTCCGGTGTTCTTTTTGAAGGGCTGCCATCTCAAATAAGTGGCCGTACGCCAAAACCATTCCAGTGGCCCATAGAGAAAATGCCTTAACCAGATTTTGCTGAAAAGGATTTGCACTGCGTAGATGAATATACCGAGGGCAAAAAGTTCGGTGGGCCCCCATTTCCCGAAGGTGGGACCCAATGCCCAGGAGTTGAAGAGCAGGCAGCCGATGACCCCCTGCATCTCATAGTTGGTGAGCCCCATCCTCCCATAAGGGGAAAGTCCCTCCAAATAGGCTCCAAAGCGATGGTTTTGGTACAATAGAATGAATCCCAAGGCCATGGCGCCCGAAAAGAGGATCAAACCAAGATCATTCAGGGCCATATGGGCCAATTCCCCTCCCGACATGCCCAGTCCCCCACTTCTCAATATGCGACCTAGATCCAACGAAGGGAACATCCCGACGATGACCTGGATCAGGATGCCGCCGAGGACAAAGGCAAGGAAGATCCTTAAATTCCGATTTTTATGGCGTTCCAATTCCTCAAAAAAGCGGGAACGGCCCACCGCCAACCCAAGGAAAAACAGTGCCAGGGTGAGATATCCCCTTCCCATCAGACCGAACTGATAGTCGAGTTTGCCCTCCAGGCGTACCGTATAATTGAACTTTACACTGTTCCAAAAGTAGGGGTCTTCCTTGGCGGCCCCAAAAGCATCCGGAAGAACCGGGGCATCACCTTGGTTTTGGTATGAGGATTGAAATGGGGACAGGTTTCCATAGGCAACTTGGGCCATCCGAGGGGTCCCGATCAACAATAGGCCCGCAATGAGCAACAATACCCAGGTTTTGGCCCTTTGGAAAAAAACCATGACCAGGCCGAACAGGGCGTAGATGGATATGATGTCCCCACTGAAAAAGGCATTTCCCACCAGCCCTATAAAAAACAGTATCGCCATCCTCCAAATAAAGGCACTGCGGAAATCGATGCCCCTACGGG
>CALDPL010000305.1 GCA_937911965.1 uncultured Allomuricauda sp.
CGATAAAGATTGGTTCGATGAATCACACTCCACCTATCAGCTCTATACCTTATATGAGCTGGACCCCAAGACCGATTTTGAAGCCTTTGAGGCAAAAGTCAAATACTTTCAGGAACATTTTCCCGACCATCCCGAGACCATGGGGATCGGGTTTGCCTATGACTACTATAAAAAGGAGAAGGAAAAAAAGGAGGCCGGTACGTCCCGGAAGTCCCGTGTGGGGACAGCCTTTGTGGATGTCACTTCCGTGGATGTCGAAGGGAACACCTATCGCTTGTCCGATATCTTGAAGGAGAACAAATTGGTACTGGTGGATTTTTGGGCCTCATGGTGTGGGCCCTGCCGTGCAGAATTTCCGCATTTGCGCATGGCCTATGAGGATTATAGGGAAAAAGGTTTTGAGATCTATGCCGTTTCCTTGGATGATAGCCAAAAGAAATGGCTGACCGCATTGGATGAGGAAAAGACAAGCTGGATCAATACCGTCGATCTGGAGGCGTGGAAGTCACAAAGTGTCAAGGACTATGAAATATCGGGCATTCCCTATAATATTTTGGTCAATGCCGAAGGTGAGATATTGGGGGAATCCATACGGGGAAAGGAACTGGAGGAATTTTTAAACGCCTATTTTAACTAAGGCACAAGACCATTTTTCATTGAATTGATTAGTATTTAATCCACCCCCTTTTTTTGTTCGAACGGTCCCGGTTTTGGTCATGGTCCGTGGAGCAAGGAGAATGGGGTGTGGTCAACTGCCACCTAAATTTTAAGACAACAACAGAATGAAATATATTATCACAGGCCTTTTATGCTTTGGGCTTTCGCTCATTGGATACACACAGGAACTGGATTTGAGCGCACCGCTACCAACCGATCCGGAAATCAAGAAGGGGGTTTTGCCCAACGGGTTGACCTATTACATCAAAAATACCGATGTGACCCAAGGGGTCGCCAGTTATTATATCATCCAGAACGTGGGATCCATTTTGGAAAATGATAATCAACGGGGGCTGGCGCATTTTTTGGAACACATGGCCTTTAACGGGACCAAAAACTTTGATGGCAAGGGTATTTTGAACACCATGCAGCAACATGGGCTGCTCTTTGGCCGGGACATCAATGCCTATACGTCCTTTGATGAGACCGTGTACAACATCAACAACGTCCCGACAACTTCGGAACTCATCGATACCGGCCTGTTGGTTTTGCATGACTGGTCCAATGCGCTGTTGTTGACCGATGATGAGATCGATGCCGAGCGGGGGGTCATCACCGAAGAATGGAGGACTCGCCAAAGTGGAGGGATGCGCATCTTGACCAAATCCCTTCCCTCGGTCTTCAACCATACCAAATATGCGGAGCGCATGCCCATAGGGACCATGGAGGTGGTCCAAAATTTTGAATACAAGGCCCTGCGCAACTTTTACCATGATTGGTACCGGACGGACCTGCAGGCCATTGCCATAGTCGGGGATGTGGACGTGGCGACGATCGAGGCCAAAATAAAGGAGCTGTTCTCAAAAATAGAATCGGTGAAAAATCCCAAAGAGCGATTCATTGTGGAAATACCGCAGAACGAGGAATTGTTGTTCACCATGGCCATGGACGATGAAGTGACGACCTCCAGTATATCCTTGGGCATTGTTCATCCCTACTCGCTGGAAGATAAAACCGTGGGCGATCTGAAGAAAACGGCATTGGACAACATGGCAATGAACATGCTGTCCAAAAGGGTGGGTGAACTATCCAGAAAGCCCGATGCCCCGTTTTTAGGCACCCATATCAACTATGGGGACCATTCACGGACCACCAAATCCTTCAATGTTTCCATCACCCCAAAACCTGACCAACAGTATGGAGCGTTCAAGACAGTGCTATCAGAAGTGGTACGGGCGGTGAAATATGGCTTTACCGAAGCGGAGATCAAACGGACCATCGATGAGGTGAAGAACGATTATGAAAACCAGATCATCAAAAAGGACGATAGGCCACACGGTCATCTCGTTTCCATCATCCAAAACAACTACTTGAGCAATGCGGCCATGACCGATATGGAACAGGAGTATGAACTGGTGAAGGTCATACTTGATAGCCTTGACCCTGATGAACTACATGATGCCATCAAGGAGCTATATAGTACCAAAAACAGGTTTTTATTGGTCACTGGGGTGAAGGGGCGGAACAATTTGACCAAAGCGGAAGTGGTGACCCTTATGGATGCCGTTGAGAATGATGAGACCCTCAAGCCCTATACCGATGGTTTTTTGGGCAAGACATTGGTGACAGGACTTGCCATTGAACCAGGGAGCATTGTATCGGAGGAAGGGGATAGCTTGGGAGCCACCACATTTACCTTGAGCAATGGGGTGAAGGTGCATTATAAATTTGCCGATAAGAACAAGAACGATGTTCGCCTGAATGCCATCAGTTATGGGGGCAAGTCCCTGCTCTCCAACGATGACCTGCCCTCAGCCGATATGTTGGGCCATGTGATCAATGCCTCAGGTCTGGGGAACTATTCCCCAAGCGATCTGCCCAAGGTGTTGGCGGGGAAAACCGCTGGCACTGGCATCCATTTGGATGGTCTGACCGAAAGTGTTTCTGGACATGCAGCGACCAAGGATGTAGAGACCTTGATGCAAATGGTCCACCTGCGGTTTGTTGCGCCCCGTTTCGATATGGACGGATATAAAGTGGTCCTGGAAAATGCGAGAAACTATAGGATAAGCCGGAGTGAGAACCTAGGTGAAAAGATGGCGGATAGTACCACCATAGCCCTGTATGGAAAAGATCACCCCAAACGGCGTTTGTTCGATGAGCAATACATCAACGATGCGTCCTTCGAAAGGATGAAGTCCATCTATAGGGACCGGTTTGGCAATGCCGCTGATTTTGAGTTTTTCGTGGTGGGTGACGTGGCCAAGGATTCCCTTAAACCCCTATTGGAAACCTATATCGCCAATATCCCGACCGATATGGCAAGGGAACAATGGAAGGATAATTCGGATGCCTGGGTCAAGGATGTCATTGAAAAAGAGATCTATATAAAAATGGAGGACCCCAAGAGCTCGGTCCGGATAGCCTATAAGAACGACATGGCATACAGCTTGAGAAATGCCATGTTGGCCAGGACCTTGGGCGATATCTTGACCTTGCGGTACATCGATACACTCCGGGAGGAGGAAGGGGGGACCTATGGGGCAAGGGCCCATGGCAATCTCTCCAAGCGACCGGTGCATGAAGCCTCCGTCTTTGTGAACTTTGATTGCAATCCCGATAAGGTGGAATCCTTGACCGCCATTGTTCATAATGAAATTGCGAAAATTGCCAAGGGGGACATCCAACAACTCGACCTTGACAAAACGCTGACCAGTTATCTGAAGGAACGAAAACAGCACAAGGACTACAATAGTTTTGATATGGACCTGCTGACGACCTTTTACAGGGAAGGGTATGATATGGATGACCCGATGAATTTTGAGAATATCATACAGTCGATTACCACAAAGGATGTCCAAGCGTTCACCCAGGAATTGCTGAAAGAGGCCAAGTCCTATACCATTGTGTTCAAACCGAAAAAACCATAATTAAAAATAGGATTCCGGAAATTTTTGTTTTCAAGTTTTGGATTAGCTCCCTATTTCTTAACCAAAGGGTGCAGTACTGCACCCTTTTTAAATGTTCTAAAAATGAAAAGACTCGTATTGCTCGCCCTATTGCTAAGCTTTTTTTACAGTAAGGCACAGATGTATGATCCCGTGAAATGGACCACGACCGTCAAACAGGTGTCCAATACGGATTATGATCTGATGGCCACGGCCACTATAGAGGACCAATGGCACCTGTATTCCCAAAGCGTTCCTGATAATGGGCCATTGCCCACCACCTTCATTTTCAAGGGTAGTGAACAGTACCTTAAAAAAGGCAACACACGGGAGGAAAGCGGGCATACCGTGGAAGACCCTATCTTCAATATGGAAATCAAATATTTTGAGACCAAGGCCACCTTTGTGCAGCGCATCAAGGTAAAGGGTAAAAAGGGGTTCCGCATCGAAGCCGTGGTGGAGTTTATGGTATGTGATGACAGCAAGTGTCTGCCCCCAAAGGAAGTGGATTTGATTTTTGAGGTCAAATGATCTTGCTTTCATCTTAGGGAAAATCAGAAATATGGAACGTGTGAAAGCGAAATTATTGTTTGCCTTGTTCTTGGTCACTTGTGCATTGAGCGCACAGGACATCAAACCTGTACAGTGGACGACCTCGGTGGAAAAAATATCGGATACGGAATATCGTCTCATCTCCAGGGCATCGATGGAAAAAGGATGGTATTTGTTGGGACAGGAAGTCACGGGAGATGGTATTTCCCCGACCATGTTCCTATATGATATCAATGCCTCCACAAAATTGTTGGGCAATACCGAAGAGGAAGCAGGTGCCAAGGTTCGGGAACCTGTTCATGGCCTTATGGTAAAAGGTTTTGTAGAAGAGGCTGTTTTTGAGCAAAAGGTAGAGGTCTCGGCAACGGTATCCAAGATTCAGGGTTTTGTTGAATATATGGTATGTGATGATACTCGCTGTCTGCCCCCTGCGGAAGAGGAATTGGTATTTGACCTGAACGGTCTGCGAGCCATTAAATCCAGCACCAATGATCATGTGGAGAACAATGCTTTGCCCGGGACCGATGACCTGGTCGAAGAAGATATGGGAGCTGATGACGGGAAAGGGCTATGGTCCATTTTTCTTATCGCCTTCATCTCCGGTTTTGCGGCCCTGCTGACGCCCTGTGTGTTCCCGATGATCCCCATGACCGTCAGTTTCTTCACCAAACAGAGCAAGACCCGAGCACAGGGGATCAAGAGCGCTATTTTTTATGGCATCTCGATCGTATTGATCTATGTGGTACTGGGGTCTTTGGTAACCGCCATTTTTGGGGCGGATTCGTTGAACGCCCTTTCGACCAACGTATGGTTCAACCTTGTCTTTTTTATCCTCCTTGTCGTTTTTGCGGCATCGTTCCTCGGGGCATTCGAAATCGTGCTTCCGTACTCGTGGGCAAACAAAGTGGACAAACAGGCGGTCAAGGGAGGGGTCATCGGTATATTGTTCATGGCCCTGGCCCTGGCCATTGTTTCCTTTTCCTGTACGGGCCCCATCGTGGGAACCTTATTGGTCGAGGCAGCGGGCAAAGGGGGAATGGCGCCCATAATTGGCATGCTCGGCTTCTCTTTGGCACTTGCACTGCCCTTTATGTTTTTTGCGCTTTTTCCCGGGTGGTTGAACTCCCTTCCGAAATCCGGAGGGTGGCTGAATTCCGTAAAGGTCTTTTTGGGCTTTTTGGAACTGGCCCTGGCCTTTAAGTTCCTCTCCAACGCTGACCTGGTATTGCAATTGCACTGGTTGGAAAGGGAGCTGTTCCTGGCCATATGGATTGCCATTTTCGGGATATTGGCCCTGTACCTGTTCGGGAAGATACCATTGCCCCATGATTCCCAAATACAACATATCTCGGTTGGCAGGCTCGGATTGGGACTGTTGACATTTGCCTTTACCCTGTACCTTGTCCCTGGGCTTTGGGGGGCTCCCTTGAAGTTGATAAGCGGCTTCCCCCCGCCCATGCACTACAGTGAATCCCCGAACGGGGTCGGGTCTGTAAGTACGATGGGCAGGCCTTTTACGGACAAACCGCTTCCTGAAGGAGCAACTTATGGTCCACACGACATTGTCACATTCAAAGATTACGAAAAGGGGATGGCACACGCCAAAAAAGTGGGCAAGCCCGTGTTGATTGACTTTACGGGGCATGCCTGTGTGAACTGTAGAAAAATGGAGGAATGGGTATGGAGCGAACCGCAAATACAGGATATCCTCAACAATGAGGTGGTACTGGTTTCCCTATATGTGGATGATAAGCGGGAGCTGCCGGAAGACCAACACTATGTTTCTGAGGCAACGGGGAAGAAAATCAAGACCATCGGGAGCAAATGGAGCGATTTCCAGATCAGGGAATATAGGGCCAATGCCCAGCCCTACTATGTCTTGGTGGATCATGCTGGGAACAAACTCAATGCACCTGTGGGTTATACCCCGGATGTAGAAGCGTATGGATTTTGGTTGAGACAGGGCGTCGATAGGTATGGACAGTAATGGCTTTATTAAAGATCTTATGGAAAATATGTTGCAAGCGAACATGAACATGGAAGCACACTTTAGGGAAATCAGGGAGGGGGTGATCGGCAACAACGGGTATTTTAGGTCACCCTATGGGACCCAGAAAATCCTGTATGCCGATTGGATGGCCACCGGGAGATTGTACCGTCCCATAGAGGAGAAGCTGATGGATGACCTGGGTCCCTATCTTGCAAATACCCATTCCTATTCAAGTGAGACAGGAAAGGTAACTTCTGAACGCTATTGGGAGGCCCGGGAACGCATCAAAAGGCATGTGAATGCCGATGGGGATGATGTATTGGTGACCACAGGCAGTGGTATGACGGGGGCATTGGCCCGGTTACAGAGTATCATGGGCCTCAAAGGACAACGGCCGTCCGACCCAAGGGAGGTGCCCGTGGTGTTCATCACCCACATGGAACACCACTCCAATCAGGTGTCCTGGATGGAAACAATGGCCGATGTGGTGATTGTTCCTCCCGGGGAAGATTTGATGCCCTCTCCCGATAGCTTGGATGAACTGTTGGGGAACTATGGGGATAGGACCCTTAAGATAGGCGCATTCACCGCATGCTCCAATGTGACAGGTGAGGTGACCGACCACAAGCGTTTGGCTAAGACCATGCATGCCCATGGGGGCATCTGCTTCTTTGACTTTGCCGCATCCGCTCCCTATGTGGATATCGATATGCATCCTTCGGACCCTGAATGTGGTATGGATGCCATTTTCTTTTCGCCACACAAGTTCTTGGGCGGGCCGGGAGCATGTGGGGTGCTGATCTTCAATAAGTGGCTGTACAGAAGCAAAAGCCCGGACATCCCAGGTGGAGGTAATGTGAAATGGACCACACCCTGGGGAACACATGCATTTTTTGGGGAGGTGGAGCTAAGGGAGGATGGGGGAACCCCAGGGATAGTCCAGACCATAAAGGCTGCTCTTGCCCTGCAATTAAAAGATAGAATGGACACCAAACTTATGGTCATAAAGGAACAGGCTTTGCTGGGGCTTTTTCGGGAAGAACTCAAGGATCTTGGGGAAATACACTATTTGGGAAATGAGGATACCCAACGTATCGGCTGTCTGTCCTTTAACCTCAAGGATATCCATTATAACCTAGTGGTCCGTCTGCTCAATGACCGCTTCGGGATTCAGGTCAGGGGAGGGTGGTCCTGCGCAAGTACCTTTGCCCATTATCTTTTCGGTCTGGACGAGGCCAGTTCTTCACGGATAATGGATGGAATCGATCGAAAAAATCTCCACTATAAGCCAGGGTGGGTCCGTATCTCCCTTCACCCTATTATGGATGCAGATGAGGTGAGATATATTACCGGGGCCCTCCGGGAAATTGGGTACAATAGGGAGGAATGGGGCAAGGATTATCGGTACAATCCTATGAACAATGAATACGAATACCTGCATAAGAATCCTATGGACCAGGGGAGGGATTCCTTTTTTGAATGATAGGACAATATTTTTTTTGAGTTGGTCAGGGAGGCAGTCCCCTTTTTTGGGGGCGGCCTCTCAAAAGGATGGGGAGACCTATGGTATACCGCAACTCAATGGCTTTTTTGATGGGTGGACGGTTCTTTTTTGCGTGTCCCTCTTGGGACCGGGCTTTCCGTTGCAAGGCCACCCTGATGTGACAAGAGCGGGCTTTTCACTGCAATCCCTCACGCGTGGGTGGGGGATGAATGAAGGATGTGGTATCATTGACAAAACAGGCTTGCCCAGCTCAAAGTTGTCCAAAGTTTAAAGCTATCCCAACGCTTTTTGTCCGCCGCCAGTACTTTTTGGATCTTGTTGATTTTGGCTTAAATGCGTTCGGCTTGTTTGGGGGTCGGGTGGGATTTTGTTTGTATTTGATTCAAAAATAATGGAAAACACCTTGGATTGGAAGCGGGCAAACAATGGTTCAATTTACTATAGTTGTGCTCCTTGTAAAAAAGCGGGTTCATTGCCACACCACGCTGTCTTTATCAGCCGTCTGTGCCCCCATCACCCGCAAGTTGCTGGCCCATCCTTGACCGCGGTGTGGCAACTAGGCTTTAAAATTAAGAAAAGGGTTGGACTTGTCTAAGTATTTGGATATTAGGAAGGTTGGAAGGAAAACGTTTGATTGGAAGGGAATGTCCATGGACAAATATATTGAGCAACTTATCGAAGGATTTTTGTAAGTGACCAGTCACTTTTATTGGGTTTACCTTATGCTTTAAAATAGGCTTTTTGCAATGATGAAGCCATTCAGGATTTATTGCGAGATTGTCCTATGTGGATTTTTTTGTATTCTTGCCGATCAACTCTTATTATTTGAGATTTGTTAATTCTATGATATGCAAACTTCCAGAATTGAAATTATAAAGGGAATATTCAGGTGCAGCTTGTATTTTTGGTTGGGTATCCTATGTATCAAGGGCTATGGTTCCAAAGTGGATACCTTGGATACATATAGCCCATCAATGAAAAAAATCATCAAAACAGTTATCATAACCCCGGATTCCTATTCCAAGGACAAGGCCTTTCCGGTGGTGTATTTGCTGCACGGGTATTCAGGCGACTATAGCGATTGGGTGAAGAAGGCCCC
>CALDPL010000306.1 GCA_937911965.1 uncultured Allomuricauda sp.
GGGGACCCGGTCCCCGGTCGAAATATCGATTACCCCGGATATGCGGTCCCCGTACTCGGGGCTTGCCCCTCCCTTAAAGATTTTTGCAGATTCGATGACCTGGGGGTTCAAGGCGGAAATCATCCCGAAAAAATGTCCGGTATTGTACATTTTTATCCCATCAAAAAAAATCAGGTTCTGGTCCGGGGATCCCCCGCGTATCTGAATGCCGGAAGCGGATTCGTCCAAACTCGTGATGCCCGGGGCGAATTGTATGCTCTGAAAAATATCCGGTTCGACCATGCCCGGAAACAGGCCCATTTCATCCTGGATCATGGTAAAGGAGCCATCGGCATTCTTGTTCACCCCCTGGGTAAGGTAGGCAAAGACGACCACTTCATCGAGACTTTGGGTATCCGAATGCATGGCAAAGGTCCTACATCCCCCATCCTCTACCGGGTCCACGGGAATCAATAGATCCGAATAACCGATATAGCTCACCTTGAGCAGATCATCTTCCACAAGGCCCTCCATGCTGAAAAAACCCGATTCATCGGTGATGGTGCCCCGATTCCCGGATTCCAAAACGAGGGTGGCATAGGGCAAGGGTTCCCGGGTCAGTGCATCCACCAGATACCCGCAAAAAGTTGTTTTTTGGGTATTCCTTCGGACAATGATCTGTTTTGGGGAGACCTGCTCCAGGATCAGGCCCGTACGCTGGGAAATCAGGGTCAGGACCTCGGTCAGGGATATATTGCTGCGCTCGATGCTCAGACTGATGTTTTCAATGACGGCCTCGCTGAAGGAAAACAAAAGCCCGGTTTTGGACTCAATGTCCTGGATTACCTCTTTTAAGGGGCTGTTGTTGTGCTTTAAATCCATTTGCTGGGCCTTGGCCCCCAAGAACCATAGCAACAGCAATCCCATAAGGAACCATCGTCTTCCCATTTCAATCCATCAGTCCATTAAAGATAACAAAACGGTCCTTTGGTCCGGGGCCATACGGTACTGGATTCCCATGGGCAGCAATACGGTGGTCAGGGCCCGATCCAGGTTTCCATGGACAAATCCCCCGGTATATTTTTCATCCGTGGCCAGCCCATTGCTCTGAAAGGAAATCCCATATTGTGCCTCCAATTCCAACAGTACCACACTCAAGGGAATGTTTTCAAAAACACTTTCTCCCCGGGTCCAAGGGGGCAAATCCCCTTCCAGGGTCCCAGCCTCGAAACTGCCATTGACCTCCTTGAGCTTTTGACCCGCTCCAAGTTGGGTCCCTACTCCGGTATCCTCGGCCACAAACTCTATCTTGCCTTGGTAGCAGGCGACTTCAAAGGATCCGCCCCGGTTCTTTATGTTGAATCTGGTTCCCAGTACCCGAACAATTCCCTGTGGAGTGGACACCTCAAAGCCATCGCCCCGTACCACCTCAAAAAATGCCTCTCCCCGAACCAAATCGACCTTTTTGTCCATGGACCAGAAGAACCTGGAACGCTTGATCTGGGTGTCCGCATTGAGGTGTACTTGGGTCCCATCGGGCAGGGAAACGGTCAATTGCTCCCCGGGCAGGGTATCATAGTGTATCTCATTGAAGAAAAAGGCAAGGGAAAACAGTACCAGGATGCTCGCGGCCACCCCATAATGCCACGGCCTGAAGCGAATGACACGGGACTTTCGGGGGGAATCGATCTGCCCTTGGATCCTTTCCCGAAGGGCATTGCCGGCAAAGGAGGGTTTCAAGAAGCGGTCCATCCCCTGGACGATCTCCACATAATCCCCATAGCCTTCGGATTCTTCCAGGCGCTTTCTGTCCCCTGGGGTTATTTCCCCGGAGAGCCAACGGGCCAATATGGTATCATCTTTTTCCTCCAGCATCGGTTATGCCTTTATGTTATGACAGTTCAAGGGCCATTTACCCATCCCCCTAAATATTTTTAACAATTTTGCGCATCTTGATCAAGGCCTTTTGCATTCTTTTTTCAACGGCGGTTTGGGACACCCCCAACATGGATGCGATCTCCACATAGGTCTTTTTGTCCACCCGGTTCAAAAGGAAGACCTCCCGTTGGCCCTCGGGCAATTGACCGATGGCATCTTGTAGGCGCTCCATGAACTCCTGTTCCTCCATTTTGAAATGTGGGGACTCCAAATCGGCCGTTCGCCTTGGTTCGGCACTGTATTGGAGCACCACCCTTTTATGGGCCACCTCATTGAGGAACCTATTCTTGGCCACGGTATATAAAAAACTCTTTGCCTTTTCATAGACCACCTTTTTACAATTGTCCCAAAGTTTGACAAAGGCGAATTGGGCCAGATCCTCGGCCAGGTACAGATCTCCGCACTTATAATACATAAAATTGCGAAGGCTCTCACAGTGCGTCTCAAAAATTACATTGAAATGCCTGTGGTCACATATGGATTTGGTGTTTTTTTCCGTCATGTCAAAAATGGCCAAAACCTTGATTGGCCGAATGGTTCGCAATACACTCCGAAATTATATAAATAAAATATGACTAGGGGGGGTGTGGTAAAATAGTTATCGGCTGTTTCATTAATACAATACACAAAAACAGTTTAACAATGAAAAACAAAATGTCAAAATCAACAATCTTAATGGCCTTGGGTTTCGGCCTTTTGACCCTATCCTGTTCGACCGACAATGACGGTGATGGACCTTTTGGAAACAATGAGGTGGCCAAAGTAAGCCTAAAGGCCAAGGGCACCTATAATTCAACAGCCGCCAAGGGGTTCTCCCAGGAAACCCTTAAAGCAAATATGGAAATCAGCAGTTTTTTGGTCAATATCTCAGAAATCGAACTGGAATTCGACGACGACCACTGGGATGATGATTTCTACGGATCGGATGACGATATCGAACTCAAGGGGCCCTTCGAATTGGACCTGGTCCAAAACGAATTCACCTTTGCGGTAGTGGACTTGCCCCAGGCTCGATATGAAGAACTTGAATTCGAGTTTGAGAAGAACCGGGACAATACCAGTGAACTCTTTGGAAAGACGGTACTGGTTCGGGGATTGCTCGATGGGACTCCCTTTGAATTCTGGCATAATTTTGAGGAGGACATGGAAATTGATTATGAGGACCATAATCGGGATATCAACATCAGTGGGAACAACAATGAGATTACGATCAACTTTAACTTGGGTGGAATGTTGTCCGGGATTGACTTTTCCACTGCCCAGGACGGTAACGGGGACGGCCTTATCGAAATATCCCCAGCGGACGAGGATGGCAACAGGGCCCTCGCCAAACAATTAAGGGAGCGCATCAAGGACTATATCGACCTTCTGGACGACTGATTCGCTTTGGATATCAAAGGGAATCCGTGCCCATACCCCTTACACGGGGGGTATTGTTGGCACGGATTCCCTTTGATTTTTAAGACTTTCCCATTTTGTTCGATGGGGGCTGGGTAAAACTTCCCTGGGTAGTTTCATTTAAAAAATCCCCATGGGCAGCCATATGAACAATCAGTGAACTACCCCTTGCCTAAAGGCGAAGGGGCTTCAAGGGTCATCACGTCAGCCAATGCTTGACCGCTATCCTTGATTTTTGTTTAATGTCCGAGTTAGTCCCTAACACAGACAGTGCAAAGATGAGAATTTAATTTTAATGTAACAAATGTGCCTTACATCCCCTACCCTAAAGGGATAGGGGTCTTACGGCACGAAATATAAAACATTATAATGAAAACAGTATTTGACTTTTCCCGGACGCTGAAAACTTTCCTCTTGCTGAGCATGGCTTTTTCCCTGACCGCCTGTGCGGACGACACCAACGATCCCCTACCGGGAGGAGATGACATTGACCAAGTGAACGGTACGGGTTCCCTCGGAAAAAACGAGGCCATCTTCATTTTTATCGATGAGGACAGCATCGACAATGGAAACGAACCCAATAGCTTTTCAGAAGTGGAGGTCAACGACAACCTGGCCGAAATCGGCCAGCGCAGGCAACTTTGATATTTCCAGGATTATGTGGGCAAGACCATAGATCTGTACACCGGACAGGTGGGAGACGAAGGCTGGCACGCCCCCACTTCTATCCCAAACAATTGGAAAAATGCAGGGCCCACGACCAAAAGCCTGATCAATTATCTGGTTCCCGGACCCGGCCTTGGGGGAGGGAACGATGACCGGGAAGTCCTCTTGGACGAAATCAGGGATGTGATTCCCCTAAGGGCGACCGGCTTGGCCATGTTGACCGGGGAGATTGTCTACGCTGTAGTCTATGACAGTGATATCAGCACCAATTACGATCCCATTCAGGCCAACCTCCAAGGGGCCAATTTGGGAATCGTTTCCTTTAAGGTGGTCTCCGTTGAGCGGCGCAGCAATGGAAGTGATTCGGACCTGCCCAAGGTGACCATTACCATTTTGGATGCCAACACCATGGACCAGGAAGGATTGCACCTCTTTACAAACGGCCCACGGCCCACTTCTTCCTCAGAACCGGAAGATGTAGTCCCACCCTCGAATTATCCCCAAATCCAGCTTGAAAAAGCAAGCTGATTCACTTATGCGCCATGGCGTTTTTTAAAAAGGCTGCCCCTTATTATTGGGCAGCCTTTTTTGCATTTTCGTTACTGGAAGATCCATGGATTAAGTCCATGGAAACGAACCCATAGACGGGTCCGGGATAATGAGGGCCAGATGAATTGTTTCAATTGGCAATACAGTACAATTAATGTCATGTTATTGATGCCTTGGAAACCCTACCTTTTCAGATATTCCCGCAATACATATTGAAGGATGCCCTCGTTTTTGTAATACTCAATTTCGATATCCGAATCAAAACGGGCCTTGACCTTGAATTCAGTCGTTTTGCCCGAAGGATGTACGGCCTTGGCATCTATGATCTTATTGGGGGTGAGCCCATTGGCCAATCCTGTGATGGAAAAGGTTTCCGTTCCGTCAAGACCCAGGGATTCTGCACCCTGTCCATCTACGAACACCAAGGGGGCCACGCCCATGCCCACCAAATTGCTTCTGTGTATGCGCTCAAAGCTTTCGGCGATGACGGCCTTGATGCCCAATAGGAAGGCGCCCTTGGCCGCCCAGTCCCTGGAAGATCCAGATCCGTAATCCTTTCCGGCCAAAACCACCAAGGGAGTCCCTTCGGTCTTATAGGACATGGCGGTGTCATAGACCGTTTTCACTTCCCCACTGGGGAAATGGATGCTATATCCCCCTTCCTTGTCCACGATCTTGTTTTTGATCCTCACATTGGCAAAGGTACCGCGCATCATCACCTCGTGGTTGCCCCGTCTCGAACCGTAAGAATTGAAATCGGCCTGTTCCACCCCGTGTGACTTGAGGTATTCCCCGGCCGCTGAACGATCGTTGAAGGAACCAGCAGGGGAAATATGGTCCGTGGTCACCGAATCCCCGAGGTACAACAGTACCCGGCCCCCTTCGATATCCTTCAAAGGCTCCAATTCAACTTTGAGGCCCTCAAAGAAGGGGGCTTCCTTGATGTAGGTGGAATTATCCGTCCACTGATAGTTCTGATCCAAATTGACTTTCAAGTTCTGCCAATCCGTGGACCCGTCAAAGATCACATCGTAGACGTCCTTAAAGTCCTCGACCTTCATACAGGCCTTGATCGTTTCGGTGATCTCATCCCTGCTGGGCCAAATATCCTTTAGGTATACGGGATTCCCGTTGGGGTCGTAATCCAGGGGATCGTCGATCAGGTTGACGTCCACCCTGCCGATCAGGGCGTAGGCCACCACCAGCATGGGGGACATCAAAAAGTTCATCTTGACCTGGGGATGGACCCTGGCCTCAAAGTTCCTGTTGCCCGAGAGCACGGAGGCCACGACCAGTTCCCCTTTGTCCACGGCCTGGGCGACATGTGGGGGAAGGGGACCGGAGTTCCCAATG
>CALDPL010000307.1 GCA_937911965.1 uncultured Allomuricauda sp.
TGCTGGTGTGCAGTGTGCAGGACGATGGAGTGGGTCGGTACCCCTTGGGGGAAAATACATCCGGCAAGCGGTCCTACGGGCTGGCCATAACCCGGAGCAGATTGGAGGTGATCAACGGCCAAGGCCGGGGAGGGGCCACGATGGAAATCACCAACGGCCCAAATGGGAGGGGAACCCGGGTTGCGGTGCACTTGCCCTATAAGCCCATATTTTGAACGGACAACAGATTGGAATGACCATAGCCATAATTGACGACGAACAACATTGCATGGACCGTTTGATGCATTTTCTGGTCCCCCATTCAAAAAAGCACGAGATAACGACCTTCAGTACGGTGGAGGAGGCTGTCGAAGGGCTGGAACGATTGAGGCCGGACATTGTTTTTTTGGACGTTCAGTTGGGAAGGGAAACGGGCTTTGACCTGCTTTCCGCGGTCGGCCATAGGGAGTTCTCCCTGATCTTTACCACTGCCTACGAAAAATATGCGGTGGAGGCCTTTAAATACTCCGCCATGGCCTATTTGCTGAAACCCATCGACCGGGAAGACTTTGAAGAGGCCCTGAAAAAGGCCACCGACCGGGCCCAGCAGGTCCAATTGCAGGAGCGATTGGACGTATTGCTCTCCCATATCTCAAGGGAAAACCCCTTTAAAAGGATCAGCATCCCCCACAGGGAAGGCTACACTTTCCCCCTGGTATCCGATATCGTCCGATGCCGGGCCGATGTGAACTATACCCATATATTCTGTGTGGACGGAAAGAAATACACTGCATCCAAGACCTTGAAGCATTTTGAGCAATTGTTGCCGGCCCAGCAGTTTTTTAGGATCCACAATTCCCATCTGGTCAATTTGGACTATGTGGCCTCCTATGATAAAAATGGATTTGTGCTGCTCACGGACGGCAGCAGGCTTGAGGTTTCCTCAAGAAAAAAGGAAGCCTTTATCAAGGCCTGTACCCGGCCCTGATAAGAGACTTCCCACTTTAAGGGGGACCACCCCCCCTTGCACTTAAACCCGCTTTTTACAAGATCGCGATCATCCCTATGATCACAGCGAAACTAAAAAGTACACTGATGATCAAGATATTGAATGTGATCTTGGCGTTGAGGTTGGCCAATACGGCCCCATTGAAGGCCATACAAAAAATGGTGACCAAAAAGAGCAGGCCCATTTTTGGCAGGTCGGCAAGGCCGCTCATCAAGAGGAACATGGCCGCCGCCGAACCGAGACAGCTTTGACCGATGATGGCGATGGTGGCATATCCGAACCTTGCCCTTTGAAATTCTTCCAATAGCTCATGGTAGAGTTCCAAGGGCCTGTTCTTTTTTACTTTGGTTGCAGTGGTGTTTGGCATGACCAGTGCGGTTGAATCTTTCATTATATAGGGTATTGGGTTTGTGTTTTCTCCGTTATTATCCTTGTATCCTAGTGTTGGCAAAACAATTGTTTTTCCAACTGCTCCGCATTGGGAAACAGGATGTTGTTTTCCAAATGGATGTGTCTGTGCAGGTCATCCTCGAACTCCTGAAGGAGGGAATAAGTGACCCTATAGGTACTGCAGGCATCCTCCGGTGGGGTATAGTCGTCGCTCAGGGCGGCGATTTGCCTAAAGCGTTCCCCTTCGTCATCATGTTCGGCCATCATCTGTTGGATCGGGTTCTTGACCGTCCCGAAATGAGGGGCCTCGGGAACTTGCCCCTTGCCCTTGGCCTGGACCATTTTGCGGATCCAGGGAAAGAGCACCAGTTCCTCCCGTTTCATGTGCATGGCGAGTTCCCCTGCAGTGATATTGAAATGGGAAAGGATTTCCATCAGTTCCGGGTGCCTGTCCCCGTGTACTTTGCAGAGCTTCTCGAGGTACGGTCTCAGGACGGGGATCTGCTGTTCCACATATCGGTGATGTTTTTTCTCGACGTAATCGGCCAGTAGGTCCAAGGGCCAGCTTTCAAAGTCAATATTGTCCCCCTGTTCTTGGTTCTGGACCTGCTCCAGTTCCTTTCTGAGTTGCTCGAGGTCCAAATTGTTGGTTTCGGCCACTTCCTCCAGACTGCGGTTTCCCCTACAGCAAAAATCGATCTTATGGTTTTTGAACACCTGAGCGGTTCGATAGTCCTCGGCCACAATCTGGCCCACGGTTTTCTCCAATGTCTGTTCCATTATAGTTTCTTTTGGGTTACTCGGATAAAAACATCCTATTTAATTTCAAAATTTTTTCAATCTTCAATTCAGGTCTTTCCATTTCTAGGGCCCCTGCTCAAAAGGGTGAAAATTTCAGGGTGTTGTCTTTTTAACCACCTGGTTTTCCCTGGAACTTGGGACAAAGATAAAACATAAACTTTATAATTCGGACAAAAATATCCTATTTAATTTTATTTTTGAAAAGCCGCTGTCCAAGGATGAATTGGGGCTGGTTTAAAAAAGGGTAACGCACGGACAATAAGCCCAATACCTTCAAGGGGCAGGGAGGCCCCCCAAGGTCAGTGGCCGGTGGGGTTTTGTTCGACCCGTTTGAGATTTAGGTCATGGAAGTCAAAACTAAAATCAATGTTCGGGGATATGCCCTTCATCCTGATTCCGATTCCCTTGCCGTTTTCATCCAGATCAAAGGTGGCAAAGGCGTCCGCCGACATATCGGGATATTTCCATTTGACCGCGAAGGTCGTGGCCTTGTAATGGAACATGGGCCCATTGAGTTTGGGGGAGTGTTTTGAGGTGAACCAAAGCGTCCCGTCCTTTTTGGAAATTTCCACTTCCCCGAACCAATTGTCCCTATAGGTGCCGATAAAGGGACTCAGGTCTATGGCCTTGTTTTTGTTTTTGGCAACGGTTTCCCATACTTTGGTGGTCACCGAATCCGACTCCTGGCCCGAGGCCTTGGCCCGGTCCGCCATGGTTTTGATCCAGTCGCGCTTTTCGATGTCCAGGTAGGAATCCAGTATCATTTCCGGGACCGAACTGTAGGCATATCCCCCGGGGGAGGAATTGGTCAATACAACTATCCCTAGATCGAGCTCGGGGACCAAGATGGTCTTTGATAGCATCCCCGGCAGGCCCCCTGTATGGCTGATGACAATTTTACCTTGCCTATCGGCAATCCTCCATCCCAGTCCGTAGGCCATAAAATGTTGTTTGGTCCTTGGATCGGGCTTTGTGGTGAAACTTATATTTGTGTGCGGTCTCCACATCTGCCGTTGTTGCCGTTCGGAAAAGAGCTCCTTGGACAGATCGGTACCGTATCTGCCCCCGTTGAGTTGTACCAACATCCACTTGCTCAGATCATCCACACTGGCAAAGATGCCACCGGCGGCGCCGACCAGGTCGTTGTCATAGGTGGTCAGTTGTTGGATTTTTTCGCCCTCCGAATTATGGGGGAGGGCCAGGTTGGCATTTTCGGGCAGTTTGGAACTTGTGGGGACCGAACGGTCCATCCCCAGGGGATCCATGATCTCGGATTGCACGAAATCCACCCAGCTCTTTCCACTGGCCCGGACCACCACTTCCCCGGCTACGATATACAGGAGATTGTCGTAATCGTATTTGGTACGGAATGCCGAGACCGGCCTTTGGTACTGAAAACTGCCCACCACGTCCGTGATGGTGTAATCGGCACCGTCGGGGAAGAACATCAGGTCGCCCGCCCCGAGGCCGAGGCCGCTCCTGTGGGTCAACAGATCGACAATGTTAAAGTTGTTGGTGACATAATCGTTGTACATTCTGAACTCGGGAATATGGTCGATCACCCGGTCCTCCCACTTCAGTTTTCCCCGATCCACCAGGATGGCCAAACTTGCCGCGGTAAATGCCTTGGAATTGGAGGCGATGGCAAAAAGTGTATTTTCGTCCACTTTTTCCCCGCCCTGGACCGTGCGGACCCCATAGCCTTTGGAATGGATTTTTTTACCATCCTTGACAACGGCGACCGCCAGGCCGACCGATGGCGTGGTCTGCAGTGCCCTTTGGACGAGGGAATCGATGCCGGGGCCCGTAATTTCTTGGGCAGAGATTGAAAAGGGGAGGGGAAAGCTAAATGCCAACAACAGCAGGAACATCATTTTTTTCATGGTGTTTTTCTTTGGTTATAAATGAAGTGGTCCCATGGAGCGCCCTTTGAAATGGCCCCACAAAGTTTCTAAATATACTCTTTTCGTCCCATTCCCCATGGAAAATTCCCCTAGAATCCCTCGATTTACTGCCATGAAAAAGCAGGCCTCCCATTGCCTGTGACCGGAATCCCTATTGGGAATCGAAGAGCAACTGCAAACGGCCCAACATCAGGAGTTCGGCCTTGTTGTTTCCGGAAAATGCCGCTGCGATCGCCCTGGAGGTGGATAGGGCCAAAGCCTTCACCGCAGGGGTGAACCACTTATTGTGATCCCCGTAGTACTGCTCAAATTCCCCATAGGCCTCATTTCCACTTTTTTCTTGTTCCATCAGCCAATCGAACACTATATTGATCTGGTGGGCGGCATCGGTGCCGAACTCATCCTCCACATCGTCCACATCGATCCAATGTTCGCGGACCAGCTCCTCCAGTTTTTCAATTTCCTTCCTGTGTACCCTTTGATCTGCCATGGCCACGGCATAAAACAATTTTCCAAGGTTTTGGTACATTTCGTTTCCCCGTTTCTCTTTGGATTGCGACATAGTTGTATTTTTTTGGACATTTCTCCGCATAAATATAGTCATGTTGAAATTTTTTCAGTTGACCAAAATCAGTATTTTTAACCAATGGAGTTATTCGAGGAAAATGTGGTGCTTGGCATGTTGTCGGAAGTTGTCTCCGAGGGCATCCTCATAGTGGACGCCGATCAAAAGATCGTGGGCAGCAACTCCGCTGCCAATCAATTGTTCGGATATTCCAAAAGGGAGCTCGAAGGCAGGCCGATGGACATCTTGATCCCCAGGAGGGTGAGGTCGGGGCACCGCAAGGATGTCGATACCTTTATCGGTACGGGCAGGGCAAGGCCCATGGGCCCCGGCCTGGACTTATGGGGCCTTCGAAAGGACGGGGATGAATTTCCCCTGGAGATCAGTCTGAACCCCTTCAAGAT
>CALDPL010000308.1 GCA_937911965.1 uncultured Allomuricauda sp.
CGGAATTTCCCAATACACGTGGGACTGATGCGGTGGGGGTCACCCCGGATTTTTATCAAACTTGGGTAGATGCTTATGGTGATGTAGATCCTGCGGAGGCCGATGCCCGATTCTTTATGGAGAACCAGGTCATCCCAGCCGAATTGCAGGACCTCACAGGAGTTGATCCAAGCAATGATGCGGACCATTACTACTGCGTCTCGGCTGCGGATTTTGAGATCAACAGGGGAATCATCAGAGGGGTCATCTGGGGTCCCAGAAAGGATGAAAGTGGCAATTTCATGACCTGTGACGGGGGATTCCGCATCTATCCGGTCATACAGACCAAAGGCAATGGACCGGACAAGGATGTGGACTATGTGAACCACACCCTACAAGTGGATTTCACCAACGAGGGAAGGTTGCACCGAAACGGGTACAGGGTATCCAAGTACCAGTTCAGCCGGACTTCCCCCAACGGGAACAACTACAGCAGTGTGGACCTGGTATTGATGCGTTTGGCGGAAATTTATCTGATGCGGGCCGAGGCAAACCTTAGAAAAGGCGATAACGCCCAAGCCCTGGCCGATGTCAACACTTTAAGGGCTTCCAGGACGGCACGACCTGCCCAGACCCCGGCCCCCTTGGCAAGCATCGACCTGGACATTCTCTTCCGCGAGCGTGGCTTTGAGCTGTATTGGGAAGGATTCAGGCGTACCGACCAAATTCGTTTTGGACACTATGAGGATTCCTGGACCGAGAAGACCGATACCGATCCACACCACAGGCTGTTCCCGATCCCACAGAATGCCATAGATGGGGCGTCAAATACCCCGGGGTATCTGGAGCAGAACGAAGGGTACAATTAATACCATTGCAACAAGGGTGTATGTGGCGGGGCACGGACCTTGGCCACATACACTTTTTTTTATTCTTTAAAACTGTTAAACATGAAATCATATAGTTCCAAAGTTCTGCTTGCACTCCTTTTGACGATGGGTCTGGGATGTGGGATGGAGCAGGAAAAAACAGCGGATGCCCCCCAAGGGCCCGACGAGGCCTTGAGCATCATCTTTATGATCGGGGATGGCATGGGAATCCCCCAGGTCTCCACGGCCTATTATTTTGGGGAAGAAACCCCCAACTTTTCCCGATTCAAACATATCGGTTTGCAACAGACCTCGGACAAGACCCACAGGATCACCGATTCGGCGGCCGGTGCCACTGCCTTTTCCATTGGGGAAAAGACCTATAAAAGGGCGATAGGGGTCGCGGAAGACTCCCTCCCTAGGGAGACCATTATGGAGCGCCTCCAAAAGGACGGTTATCAAAGTGGATTGATTTCCCCGACCACAATAACCCATGCCACCCCGGCCAGTTTCTACGCCCATGTACCGGATCGGGACCAACATGAGGACATCGCCTCCCAATTGATCGGCTCCAAGGTGGATTTCATCGCAGGGGGCGGCAAGAGGTACTTCAACAAAAGATCGGATGGACAGGACCTTTTCAAGGCCTTGGAGGACGAGAATTACCATTTGGATACCTTGGAGCTTTCCAAGCCTGTTTTGGACAAACGCAATGCCTATATCCTCGAACCAGAGGGTATTCCCTCAAAAATAGAGGGCCGTGGGGATTTTTTGGGCAATGCCACCCAATTGGCCCTGGACTATTTTGACCAAAAAGATGCGCCTTTTTTCCTAATGGTGGAGGGCTCCTATATCGATTGGGGCGGACATGCCGAAAATGCCGAGATGTTGGTGGCGGAAGTCCTGGACTTTGACCGTACCCTGGGCGTGGCCCTGGATTATATCGAGAAAAATCCCAATACCCTCTTGGTGGTCACCGCGGATCATGAGACCGGAGGGGTCAGCATCGGCAAATATTATGAACAGGGCAAGGATGGAAAACGAAGGGAAGTCCCCGATAGGGTGGCGGTCAATTTCAACACCGACCAACACAGTGGGGAGTTGATCCCCGTATTTGCGGCCGGGAAGGGTGCCGAGCACTTTCAGGGCATTTACCAAAACAGCGATATCCATCACAAAATGATCGAGGCCTTGGGCCAAAAAACGCCTGCACCATGAGAACACACATCCGATTCGGGGTCCTTTTATTGGGCCTGCTGACCACCCAATTCTTTTGGGCACAGCAGACCTATAAGGTCCATTCCCACAACGATTACCTACAGGATGTCCCTTTTTGGCATGCCTACGGCAATGGAGCGGCTTCCATCGAGGTCGATCTCTTTTTGAAACGGGACAGCCTGTTCGTCACCCATTCCCAAGGGGAGATCCAAAGCGGTAGAACCTTGGAAAGCCTATACTTGGATCGACTTGTGGAAGTCCTGGAACAAGGGCAGGACAGGGAACTTCAGTTGCTCATCGACCTTAAATCCGAGGCCCACGCCACCTTGGATAAACTGGTTGCCACACTGGGAAACTATCCCAGTTTGACCTCCAGCGACAAGCTGAATTTCGTGGTTTCAGGAAACAGGCCCCTGGCACGGAATTATGGAAACTATCCGGATTTCATCAAATTCGATCATCAGAACTTGGAAGATCTGGATCAAATAAACCTGGAGAAGGTGGCCCTGGTCAGTGTCAACTTCAAGGGATATTCGGTCTGGAACGGCTATGGAAGGATGATGGCCCCGGAACTTCAAGCCGTTGAAAAGGCCATCGCAAAGGCCAAGGCTTCGGGCAAGCCCTTTCGCTTTTGGGCGACTCCGGACACCAAGACCGGCTGGGCCCGATTGGCCCAATTGGATGTGGATTATATCAATACGGACCGGCCCGCCGCGGCAAATGCCTATTTGGGAAGCTTGGACAGGAACATCTACAGTCAGGAGCGGCCCATTGCGGTGTATCGGCCAAAATTTGGATATCGGAAGGGTTCCACGCCCAGGAACGTGGTCTTGATGATCGGGGACGGCAATGGCCTGGCCCAGATCAGTGCGGCCATGATCGCGAACCGGGGAGAGCTCAGCATCACCCAATTGAAGCATATCGGGCTTATCAAAACTTCCTCGGATGACGATCTGATCACCGATTCCGCCGCTGCCGCCACGGCCCTGGCAACCGGAGTGAAGACCAACAACAGGGCCATAGGACAGGGGCCTGGCGGGGAGGATCTCAACACCCTGGTCGAAGAGGTGGCCAAACACGGATTCAATACCGCACTGGTGGGGACCGACGCAATCTATGGGGCGACCCCGGCCTCTTTTTACGCCAATAGGATGGAACGGGACGATACCCAGGGCCTGGTAACCGACCTCTTGTCCAGTGACCTTGGATTCTTTATCGCCGGGGGCAGGGATCAAGAACCCCGGATCAGGGGGACTTTTGCCACAAAGTCCCTGGACGATTTCAAGGATCTGGGGGAGCGGACAGCGGTCTATTTGGGAGATACAAAGGCCCCATCGATGAAAAATGGGCGGGAGGACCTATTGCCCCGGGCGGTGAAAAAGGCCCTGGACGTCCTCGGAGCTGAAAAGGCCCCGTTCTTTTTGATGGTGGAAGGTGCACAGATCGACAATGGGGGACATTCCAACGACACCGAAGGCATTGTGCGCGAGATGCTGGATTTTGATCGTGCCATTGCCGAGGCCGTCCGATTTGCGGATGCCCACGGCAATACCCTGGTGGTCGTCACCGCTGACCATGAAACTTCGGGTTTTGGCATAGTGGGAGGAAATCAGGACAAAGGCGTGGTACATGGAGACTTTTTGACCGTGGACCACAGCGGGATCATGGTCCCGGTATTTGCCTATGGACCGCATGGGGAACGATTCAATGGCATCTATGAAAACTCCGATATATTTTTGAAGATCCTGGAGGCCCTGGACCTCCGTTGAGCCTCCTACGAATGCAATGGCCCGTCCCCTGGAATTATGAATAGTTCCAAAAGACGGGCCATTTTTTTTCAGATTGTCAACCCTATTGGGATTTGGACCTAAAACTCCCGGTAAGTTCTCCTCGACTGGGGAGAAATTCCCCAGCTCCAAATTTTCTTATTTTTTATAGAATTATTATATAGTGATCATTACTAGATGAATACGCTCAATTCTTATCATCTATTTCCTTTGGGCACGGCTTTTGCTCAAACGTTTTCGAACAAAATTGCGAATGTCATCATCCTCCAATTTGGACCGATTGGTGCCTTTTGGGATACTTTTCTGTCCCAATTCATAAAATAAAAACCAAAGTAGGCGTTATGACCATGGAACAATTCAGGGACGGTTACAGGGGGAGCCTTTGCTCCACCTGCATTTTCTTGCCAAATTGTCGTTTGACAACGGATAAATACAATATATCTTCATGTAGTGAGTATATTCACGAGATGGAAGGAAAAAAGAAAATATCTTTGTATCAAAGGACACAGAGCTCCGTACCGAAAAGAAACAAAATATTAAATAATTGTTATTAAACCACATTTTATGGTAACTAAAACACCAGAGAAAAAGTCACCCGTGAAACAGGGCATGTTGGACAATGTCATGAGACAGTACGGGCATGCGGCGGACATCATAGGTTTGAACCCGAACATCCGAAAAATCCTGGAAGTGACCAACAATGAGATCCTGGTGCACTTTCCGGTGCGC
>CALDPL010000309.1 GCA_937911965.1 uncultured Allomuricauda sp.
CGACGTGATGGTCGAGGGCGTGTCGTTCGTGCAGACCTTCCGCCAGCAGTTCGACAGCGAGCTGCAGCGCAAGTCGATCGCGCAGGTGACGAAGGAACTGCGCGCCGGCCAGATCGCGGTCGACGCCGGCACCAACTGATGGCGGCCCTGGCCAGCGTGGAGCGCGACGGCACGACGCTGGCCTTCGCCGGCGCGCTCTCGCGCGAAGCGGTGGCCGCGCTCTGGCCCCAGGCGCTGCGGTTGCTGCCTGCGCAACGCTTCGATCTGTCGGCGGTGTCGTCGGTCGACCCGTCGTCGATGAAGATGATCTCATATAAAAAATGATTGGATTGCATCACCTGTACAATCCAATCATGTAGTTCTTTGAGCGATTCCTGCTCGTTCAGAAGGGGAATTACAATGGAAACCTGCATTGTTCTTTTCTAATTCCCTTCAAAAGTAGTATTTTTTGGTTTAGTAGGCGGCTTTCGACTTTTTCAAGATCAGTCCCACGATCAATCCGATGATCAGCCCAAATATACTGTTCATGATCAGGATGATGGGATATTGGATCCAGGCAAGGCTCTTTTGCATTTCCATCCCTTGTTCCCACTGTTCCTCGGTCATGTTGGGATTTTGTTCAAAGGCTTTGGGCTTGGCAATTTCCATAGCCTTTTCCATATAATCCGGTTCGATCATATTGACCAGGACAAGCTGGTAGATTATGGAGATAATGGCCCCGATCACGGCTGCCCCAACGGCTACCTTGAGGGCTTCCGAGATACTCAGATAACCGCCATTGGCCGATTTGAAGGCCCTGATGCCCAGAAATATGATGACCGCGCCGATAAGGCTGGATATCGCGATGACCCCACCGCTCATTTCGTAGTGCATTTTTTGGGTATAGAGCATTACGCTGAACACCACCGATACGACCCCCATCAAAAGGCCGTAATTGAGTGCGAACTTTCCTGTTTTTGCTTGTTGTTCTTCCATAGGATTAAAATTTGAGTTGATTGTGTTCCATTAGTGGACCTTGCCCGGTTTTTGTTACAGTTAAAGATACTTTTTATTTTTTAGCCATTTTGCATTGGAGGTATCAAAGAAATCATTAAATTTGCAGCTCGAAAATTCTGAGATCAAGTATTTAAGACGATGAGAAAAGGTATACACCCGGAAAATTATAGATTGGTGGCATTCAAGGATATGTCCAATGATGATGTGTTTATTTCAAAATCCACAGCGGAGGCCAAGGAGACCATTACCGTTGACGGGGTGGAATATCCCTTGATCAAACTTGAGATTTCCAGGACTTCACATCCATTCTACACCGGCAAGACGAAATTGGTCGATACCGCAGGTAGGATCGATAAGTTCAAAAATAAGTACAAGAAATTCACCAAGGAAGAGGAGTAGGCCGAATAGCTGTGCCCTTTTAACGAAATATGGTAGCGCCCCCGGATATGTTCGGGGGCGTTTTTTATTTTTGCCCTACGCAAATCCGAGCCAATGAACTTTATTCTTACCGATGGAAACCGACGTGAGGACCTTTTTCCCTTAACCCTGACACGGCCCGTGGCAGATATCCGTATCGGAATTCTCACCATTCGGGAGAAGTGGGAAAAATGGCTGGATGCCCCCATGAGTTTCAGGACCGAGGCCTATTTATCGGAAAAGTTCCCCCTGAACTGGAAGGAGGACAATATTGTAATCGATGGGAGTTATCTTCCCAATGCGGATTTGGTGAAGGCCATCCAGGGTCTGGAACCGGAAGAGGCCTTGATGGACGATGGGGAATGTATTGCCTACAGGACAAGAAAGGGGGAAGGGAATTTTGATGCCCATGCCTTTAAAACCATACCCCATGACTTTGGGGGGATTTCCGTGAAAAATACCTGGGACATATTTTCCAGGAACGGGGAGGCGATGGAAGCCGATTTCAAATTGGTCACCCAAGGACGAAAAAGCCAGCCCATTTCGAGCACCAACCGGGTGTTGGCCCCTGAGAACATATTTATCGAGGAAGGGGCGAGCATGGAGTTCTGCATCCTCAATGCCACCAATGGACCCATATATATCGGAAAAAATGCCCAGGTCATGGAAGGCTGTATGATCCGTGGGGGATTTGCACTTTGTGAGGGGGGAATCCTGAAAATGGGGGCCAAGATCTACGGGCCCACAACAGCGGGTCCCCATTGCAAATTGGGCGGGGAGGTGAACAACTCAGTGCTTTTTGCCAATTCCAACAAAGGCCATGACGGCTATTTGGGCAATTCCGTGTTGGGGGAATGGTGCAACCTTGGGGCCGACACCAACAATTCCAATCTCAAGAACAATTATGCCGAGGTCCGTTTATGGGAT
>CALDPL010000310.1 GCA_937911965.1 uncultured Allomuricauda sp.
GTCAACGTGCGCCTTGAAGACCAGCTCACGCGGTGCATCAAAGATGCGCGACATTACGATTTCTCGATCCGACGGTGTGGTTAATGTTGTGTTGCTCTTGCGATCTGACATCATCTTTTCTCCTGTTGGTTGTGTGGTTCTGTGCGTAGCGCGCTATGGATTGTCCTGGTCATTGTCCTGGTCATTGCCCTGGTCATTGCCCTGCGCTTCACTTGGCTCCTTTTGTTGCGCCTCGCGCAGGAATTCCTCCAGGCGATCCAGCGGCAGGGCGCAGGGACCATCGCACAGTGCCTTCGCCGGATCGGGATGGGCTTCCAAAAAATCGGTGTATTGGGCGTCGGAAGTAAACCTACTGTCCTTAAGGTCATTCACATCATCCTGCCAAAAATACCAAAGGTTCATGGCCTGCCACATAAAATGTTGGACCGTTACATCCGCCTCCGGGGTCGGTTTGGGTGTTGGACCGTTTTTGATCGAATCATCATCACTGCAGCCCATAGTGAACAGGGCAAGCCCCAATAAGGGGTATATATATTTTTTCATAGTTTTCACCTTTTAAGAAATGGGTTACCAAATTTCCTGCCAACAATCCCATTGATGGAAGGATATATGCCAATTCCAATGGATTTGGACCTGCAAAATAGGTACAAGTTGGCAGACGGCAAATATTTTGTAACAAAATTCGATATGTATCGTCATGCAAGTGTAGGTCCCCAATTGAGATCTAAAACAACTGAGACAACCGATGGAACAGTCAGAGTTTTTAAAAGTGGTAATGCCCATCAAGGACAAATTGTACCGGCTGGCAAAACGACTGTTGGTTTCCCGGGAGGAAGCGGAAGATGCCACCCAGGAGGTCCTGATGAAGCTGTGGTCCAAAAAAGAGGATATGGGGGAGTATAAGAATGTAGAGGCCTTCGCCATGACCATGACCAAGAATTTCTGTTTGGACCGGTTGAAATCCAAACAGGCGGGCAACCTCAAATTGGTGCACAGCAATTACAGTGACGAAAGTCGGTCCCTACAGGGCCAATTGGAGGCCGAGGACAGTATAGGCTGGATGGAGCGGATCATGGAAAACCTCCCACAACAGCAAAAAATGGTCCTGCAATTGCGGGATGTGGAACAATACGAATTTGAAGAGATCTGCGAACTTTTGGACATGAAGCCAACCGCAGTGCGGGTGACCCTGTCCAGGGCCAGAAAGACAGTAAGGGAAGAATTGATAAAAAAACACAACTATGGAATTGGTTGAAATAGAAAAATTATTGGAAAGGTATTTCGAGGGCATCACGAGCGTGTCCGAGGAAGAGCAGATCCGGGAATACTTCCGGGGGGAAGATGTGGCCACACACCTCCAGCAGTACAGACCCATGTTCAACTACTTTTCCAGCGCCAGGGAAGAACGCTACACCAAGCAGGTTCCATCAAAACCCAGAACGATACAGTACAGGTGGATTTCCGTTGCAGCGGCCGTGGTCTTGACCTTTGGCATCTATTTTGGTAAACAGTACCAAGATAGGAAGCAAATGGAGCGTGAACAGGCAGAGTATGCCTATCAGGAAACCATGAAAGCCTTGGGGCTCCTCGCCGAGAATTTTGATCGGGGAAGGGAAAAGGTGGCCTACCTCAAGGAATTTGAAGAGGCAAAACAAAAAATTTACAACAACAATTAAATTCCAAAAAATGAAAAAGTATATTTTAATCGTATTGATGGCAACCATTCCCCTATCCGGGTTTTCACAGTCCCTTTTCGATGAGTTCGAGGATATGGACGAGGTAAGCTCGGTAGTGGTGAACAAAAGCATGTTCAACCTATTGGCAAAGATGGATGTGGAAGTGAACGATCCGGAAGCCAAGGATTTCATGGACATCGTCACCAAATTGAAAAGTTTGAAGGTCTTTACCACGGAGGATGCTAAAATTGCGTCCAAAATGCAATCCTCTGTCAGCAGTTACCTCAAATCCGCGAACATGGAGGAATTGATGCGGGTCAAGGACAAGGATGCCAATGTCAAGTTCTTCATCAAACAGGGCCGGGACGAGGACCATGTGAGTGAATTGCTGATGCTCGTCACCAATATGGACCAGGTTAAGGTGGAGGGAAAGAAAATCGAAACGGTACTGCTCTCCCTTACCGGGGACATCGACCTGAACAAGATCGGTTCCCTGACCAGCAAGATGAACCTGCCCGAGGAATTGAACAAGGCGGGGAGTGAGAATTGATCTCAGATGGCCCGGCTATGACCGGGCCATACTGTAACAAAGTTGCACAAGTGGCAACTTATTACCATCGAGAGTTTATCAATCATTCAAAAAACGGTACAATGAAATCCATTT
>CALDPL010000311.1 GCA_937911965.1 uncultured Allomuricauda sp.
TTGATATTATCTTGTTTATGGTTTTCCTTAAATGGATTGAAATCCCTATCCTCTTCTACCGAAGGTGCAATGGGATTTTTTTTGCCATAATCATAAGGAGTGTCAAAACCTTTGTCTCTCTCAAAATCGAGAAGAGGCGCAATATTGAACTGTCCCAAACTGTGCTTTATGGTCGATCTGAGAATCGCATACAGGCTGTGTTCGTCCTCAAACTTCACCTCGGTCTTTGTCGGATGGATGTTGATGTCCACGCTGGCGGGATCCACTTCCAGATAGACAAAATAGCCTGGGTGGTGGTCGGCCTTGATCAGGCCCTCAAAGGCCGAGACCACGGAGTGGTGCAGGTAGGGGCTCTTGATGAACCGATCATTGACGAAAAAGTACTGCTCCCCCCTACTCTTTTTGGCAAATTCCGGTTTACAGATAAAACCTGAGATCCCCACCAGTCCGGTCTCTTCCCGGACCGGGACCAATCGGCCCTCCATGCGGTGGCCAAAGACCTGGGCGATCCGCTTCCTCAAATTTACGGGTGGCAGGTTGAAGAGTTCCGATCCGTTGTTGTGAAAGTGAAACCCGATCCCGTGATGCACCAGGGCCACCCGTTGGAATTCCTCGATGATATGCCTGAGCTCCACCTGATCGGACTTCAGGAAATTCCGTCTGGCGGGGATGTTGAAAAAGAGGTTTTTTACCGAAATGGAAGTTCCCTTGGGGGTGACCGCCATTTCCTGGGAAACGATCTTACTGCCTTCGATCCCGATTTTTTCCCCCACTTCCATGGATTCCATCCGGGTCAGCATCTCCACATGGGCTATCGCGGCAATGGAGGCCAAGGCCTCCCCCCTGAACCCCTTGGTGCTTAAATTGAACAGATCCTGGGCAGAAGATATTTTGGAGGTGGCATGGCGCTCAAAGGACAAGAGGGCATCCGCCCGGCTCATCCCTTGCCCGTCATCGACCACTTGGATCAGGGTCTTGCCCCCGCTCTTGACGATAAGGGAAATATTTGAAGCCCCGGCATCAATCGCATTTTCCAGCAATTCCTTGACCACCGAGGCAGGACGTTGGACCACTTCCCCTGCTGCGATCTGATTGGCAACATGGTCCGGTAAAATTTTAATGATGTCTGCCATTAGGGGTTCCAAAATATCGATAAATCGAAGTCTATGATGTAGAGGAACAGCAGTACCAGGATGGCCAAAATGATATAGAACCGCAGTCTATAATTTTTGTCCCCCTCGACCTTCAGGTTATCCATGGCCGAAGAAAGCTTGTTTTTAAGCCCATATGGATTCTGTACCGTACTTCGAAATTTATCCAGTTTGTGTTCAATTTTATACGGATTCCCCTCTCCCTTGTAATAGCGGGGGGAATAATCAAATGCCTTGTTTTTCCTTCGTTTGAACAGGTTTATCATGGGTTCCATTTCCGTATTCCCCCAAAGGTACTCAAAATAGAAAAAAGGCTTGGATTGCCTTACCCAAAAAATGTTAATGGCCCTTGAAGGGGAAGCTATGCGAAAAAGGGGTCATGCTCCCAACACGGCCATACGGATGGCGGCAATGGCGGCCTCGGTCCCTTTGTTGCCGTGACGGCCCCCACTCCGGTCCTTGGCCTGTTGCAGGGTATCGTCGGTAAGTACACAGAAGATGACGGGAATTTCATGGGCCAGGTTCAGGTCCTTGATCCCCAGGGCGGTCGCACTGCACACATAATCAAAATGGCTGGTCTCCCCGCGAATGATGCTGCCAATGGCGATGACGGCATCCGGCTTTTGGGTTTCCAGCATCCTTTTGCAGCCGTGGATGAGCTCAAAGCTCCCGGGAACCTCCCAGCTCACTATATCGGAATCCTTGGCACCGCAATCCAGAAGGGTCTCGATGGCCCCACGGTGCAGGGCCCCGGTGATCTCCTCGTTCCATTGGGATACCACGAGCCCAAATCGCAGTCCTTCGGCATTGGGCATGCTGTCCCTATCGTAATGGGAAAGATTTTTGTTCGCTGTGGCCATGGTTCAATTTTGCGCCAATCCGATGAGGGCGTCGATTCCACCGGCTTCCTGGGAATTGGGATATTCCTCCTTGATGCGCTTGAAGTACTCCAGGGCCTTATCCCTTTTGTCCATTTCAAGGGCCAATACAGCCGCCTTGTACATAAACCTGGGGGCTGTGAAGCCATTGTCACTATGGGAAATGGCCTTTCCGTAATACTCCA
>CALDPL010000312.1 GCA_937911965.1 uncultured Allomuricauda sp.
ATCCGGATGACACACCACAAGGAGGATGACCCTGCGGGTTTTCTTGCCATTTGTATCGTGACCGCCTTTGCCTCCATCACCGTTGCGACAGCCGCGGCACTGTTTGAAAGATTGTTGCAGAATGCCGTGGCCATGAAATCTGAAAATGACCTAACCATTTGAACCATGGCAATCGTTGTAAACTTGGACGTTATGATGGCAAAAAGAAAAATATCCTTGAACGAACTATCAGAAAGGGTGGGTTTGACCTTGTCCAACCTTTCCATTTTAAAGACGGGCAAGGCCAAGGCAATCCGTTTTGGCACCTTGGAAGCCATTTGTGTGGCCCTGGACTGCCAGCCGGGCGACATTTTGGAATATGTGGATGACAATGAAAGTCCCGTGGACCGCTAAGGTCGGGCTTGGAACGGAGTCCCACCTCCACGGACAACGGCCCTGCATTATTTTTGTTTAAATTTATGGCAGGTCACCCGGGCCCTGGCCTCTTTTGGGGGCCGGCCCTATGTATGACGACCGACCAAAGCAAACCCCTATGAAAAATTACCACATCCCCTTGCTCCTACTCCTGTTCAGCCTCAACCTTCCGGCCCAAAAAATGTCCAAAAGCAAGAAGGAAATCGTCGAATCGATTGAAAGGCACAAGGAGAATCTCATCGCGATCAGTGATTCCATTTGGGTGTTGGCCGAAACCGCCTTTGAGGAGGACATCTCCTCAAAACTTCTGGCCGACTATGCCGAAAGCAACGGGCTCCGGGTAAATCGGGGAGTTGCGGACATGCCCACTGCCTTTACCGCGACCTATGGATCGGGAAATCCGGTGATAAGTGTATTGGGGGAATTTGATGCCCTGCCGGGACTTTCCCAGAAAGCGGTGCCCGACAAGGATCCGAGAATCGAGGGTGCCCCGGGACATGGCTGTGGGCACAACCTCTTCGGGGCGGCCAGCTTGGGTGCCGCCATTGCGATCAAGGAACAGATCGAGGCCGGAAACATCAAGGGAACGGTAAAGTTCCTTGGAACGCCTGCGGAAGAAAAATACTTTGGGAAGATTTGGATGGTGGAGGCCGGGCTTTGGGACGATGTCGATGTCAATGTGAGCTGGCATCCATCGGCCAAAACAGAGGCGGATGTACAGAGTGGACTCTCCCTGATTGACTTTATCGTGGAATTCCACGGGCAGGCCGCCCATGCTTCCTCTGACCCTTGGAACGGGCGCTCCGCCTCGGATGCCCTGGAGCTCTATACCACGGGGCTCAATTACTATAGGGAACACATCCGGCCGACCTCGAGAATCCACTACCACATCCAGGATGGGGGCCAGGTGGTCAATGTGGTCCCGGATTATTCAAGGATCTGGGTCCGGGTCAGGGATCCCAAACGCAAGGTAATGCTCCCCATATACGAACAGGCCAAAAGGATGGCCGAAGGTGCCGCCATCATGGCCAATGTGGACCATTCCATAAGTCTGGTCTCCGGAATCTATGAAACCTTGGTGAACCGAAGTGGTGGGGAGATCATGCAGGCCAATCTGGAGCTTTTGGGGCCCATTCAGTACAGTGAATCGGAAATCGACTTTGGGAAATCCATACAGCGGGCGACCGGTACCCCGGAACTGGGCATGGATTCCCAGATCAGGCCCCTCAGGGAAACCGAGGAATTGCCAGGGGGCGGCTCCACCGATGTGGGGGATGTGAGTTGGAACGTCCCCAATATCAACCTGAACGTCACGGTGGCCCCCAAGGATACCCCATGGCATTCCTGGGCCGTAGTGGCCTGTGGGGGCATGGGTATCGGACATAAGGGAATGATTTATGCCGCCAAGGCCATGGGAATGACCATGTTCGACCTATTCGAAGATCCCAAATTGATCAAGAAGGTCCAAGAGGAATACAAGACCCGAAAAGGGGATGAACAATATGAAGCCATGATCGATGGCCCACCCCCCATTCCAGAAACCCAAAAAACCAAATGAATTGACCAGGGTATTGGGTAAGTCGATCTCGGTCCTCCTTGTGCTCCGGGAACAAGCTAGATCACCCCTTCCTGGAATGTCCGGTCAACAATCGGCCCACATCCCATATGGGGACTTGAACCATCCCAAAATACATGGTCCCACAATCGTTTGTAATCCCCTTGGAAAAGGCCTGATCGATCAAATCCTTTCGATATGGGCCCCGATCGCTCGAAGCCGCTGGTCTATATTTTCATAACCCCTATCGATCTGCTCAATATTGTGGATCGTCGAAGTGCCCTTGGCAGAGAGTGCCGCGATCAAAAGGGCCACCCCTGCCCTGATATCCGGGGACACCATGGTGGTGGCCTTGAGGGTGGATTTGAAATTATGTCCGATCACTGTGGCACGGTGGGGATCGCAGAGAATGATCTTGGCCCCCATATCGATCAATTTATCCACGAAGAACAGCCTGCTCTCGAACATTTTTTGATGGATGAGCACCTCTCCCTTGGCCTGGGTGGCCACCACCAGGATAATGCTCAAAAGGTCCGGGGTCAAGCCCGGCCATGGGGCATCCGCTATGGTCAGGATGGAACCGTCCATGAAGTTCTGAATCTTATAGCCTTTTTCGTGTGCGGGGATATAGATGTCCTCCCCTTGGCGTTGGACGTCGATTCCCAATTTTCTGAAGACATTCGGAATCATGCCCAAATCCTCCCAACTTACGTTTTTGATGGTGAGTGGACTGCGTGTCATGGCGGCCAGACCGATCCAACTTCCAATCTCGATCATGTCCGGCAGCATGGTATGTTCCGTACCCGAAAGGCTTTCGACCCCTTCTATTTTCAACAGGTTGGAGCCGATTCCGGAAATCTTGGCGCCCATCCGGTTCAACATTTTGCACAACTGCTGCAAATAGGGTTCACAGGCCGCATTGTATATTGTGGTGGTTCCCTGGGCAAGGACCGCGGCCATGACAATATTGGCCGTACCGGTCACCGAGGCCTCCTCAAGGAGCATAAAGGTGCCCTTAAGGGCATCGGCCTCCACCCCATAAAAGTATTCCTCTTTATTGTATCGAAATTTTGCCCCGAGTTTGATGAATCCTTCAAAATGGGTATCCAATCTACGTCTTCCGATCTTGTCCCCTCCGGGTTTGGGAATATATCCTTTGCCAAACCTGGCCAACAAGGGTCCCACCAACATGATGGAGCCCCTCAGGGCGCGGCCGTCTTCCTTGAACTTGGCGGATTGCAGGTAATCCAAATCGATGTCCTTGGCCTGAAAGGCATAGCTTCCCTTCCCCTTCTTTTCAACCTCAACACCGAGGTCGATCAAAAGTTGGATCAATTTGTTGACATCCACGATGTCGGGAATGTTGTTTATGACAATTTTTTCCTTGGTGAGCAATACGGCACAAATAATCTGCAATGCCTCGTTCTTTGCTCCTTGGGGAGTGATTTCTCCTTGCAGTTGGTGTCCCCCTTCTATTCGAAATGTACCCATGGATCCCTCTGGGGTTTAATATCTTTTCTTTCGGCCCCGCTGCTGGCCCTTCTTTGGGCCGCCATTGCCCTGCCTGTTGCTCTTGATCGGTTTGTTCTTGAGAAATTGCCCACTATCGGTCAGGTTCTCCCCATCGCTGGCCAGATCGATCTGTCCATCGCTCAGTTCCTTCAAATGTCCAAAGATCACGGCATCCTCCACCGTGTCCTTGTTCCAGTTCAGGTAACATTTTTTCATGTGGTTGGCAATGGCAAATTCCAGCCCGGAGCGCATGTCTCCCTTCTCCCATTTGACCGCCACGTCGATCATCCTTTTAATGTTGTTGCCGTAAAAGCGATACTTTGGGTGGTTCTGTGGATACCCCAAGGGTTCCGGACGTTGCTGCAGTATTTCCCTGGAGGTGATCGGAAAGGGGGAATCCACATCCAATCTGAAATCCGACATGATGAACAATTGGTCCCAGAGCTTGTGCTGGAAATCCGGTACATCCCTTAAATGGGGCTGCAG
>CALDPL010000313.1 GCA_937911965.1 uncultured Allomuricauda sp.
AAAACTCAGCCCCTGCTGGGCACAAATCTTGTACAGGGATTCCTTGGCCCCCCAGACTATGGTCAGTTTTCTGATGATGGCCTCGGTATTGGCCAGGGTCCTGTATTCTTCAATGGGGGTGAACTTATGGGCAATCCTGAGTATTTTGTCCCGCTGCTTTTCAATGTCGATCCCCACCTGATCGGTCCGGCTCACTATGATTCCCGTAAACTGATGGGAATGGGTGATGGAAATGAAGTTTCCGTCCCTCAGATGGGGTTTTCCAAAACTGTCATAGTGAAGGTCGCTGTCCACGTAACCGGCCAGGGCCAAAAGATGCCTGATGCTGAGGAATGCCCTGCGGTGGGCCTCGGATTTCATGCCGTCCATCCTAACTTGGCAGGGCTGGCTGAGCTCCACATTTTTCCACAGCTCCCCTTCCGACTCCGTGACCTCCCAGATATAGACCTGGGTGGTGGGCGAGACTGCTATGGTTTTGTAGATCGGCATGATTGAAAGTTAAGTGAATTCGTATCTTTGTCGGAGCAATAAATGAAGCTACAAAAGTAAATATACATAAAATGGCCACAAAGACAATCCCCTATGTACCCTATAAAGTAAAGGATATTTCCCTGGCGGGCTGGGGAAGAAAGGAAGTGGAACTCGCCGAAGCGGAAATGCCCGGCCTGATGGCCCTTCGTGAAGAATACGGCAGCCAACAGCCCCTCAAGGGGGCGCGTATCGCCGGCTGCCTCCACATGACCATACAGACGGCCGTGCTGATCGAAACCCTGGTGGCCCTTGGGGCAGAGGTGAGCTGGAGTTCCTGCAATATCTTTTCCACCCAGGACCACGCCGCTGCCGCCATGGCCGATGCGGGTATTCCCGTCTATGCCTGGAAGGGGATGAACGCCACGGAATTCGATTGGTGCATCGAACAGACCCTGTTCTTCGGGGAAGACCGAAAACCCCTGAACATGATCTTGGACGACGGCGGCGATCTGACCAATATGGTGTTGGACCGCTACCCGGAACTGGCTGCAGGAATCCACGGACTGTCCGAGGAGACCACCACCGGGGTACACCGACTTTACGAACGGGTCAAGAACGGGACCCTTCCCATGCCCGCGATCAACGTGAACGATTCGGTCACCAAATCCAAATTCGACAATAAATACGGCTGCCGGGAGAGCGCCGTGGACGCCATCCGAAGGGCCACCGATACCATGTTGGCCGGCAAGCAGGTGGTTGTCGCCGGCTATGGGGACGTCGGCAAGGGTACGGCGGCCTCCTTCCGAGGTGCCGGGTCCATAGTAACGGTCACGGAAATCGACCCCATCTGCGCCCTTCAGGCCTGCATGGACGGCTATGAGGTAAAACTGTTGGAGAACGTGATAGGCAAGGCCGATGTGGTGATCACCACCACCGGGAACAAGGACATCATCCGGGAGGAACACTTCAGGGCCCTGAAGGACAAGGCCATAGTATGCAATATTGGACATTTCGACAACGAGATCGATATGGCCTGGCTCAATGGAACCTATGGGCACACCAAGGACGAAATCAAGCCACAGGTGGACAAATACACCATCGAGGGAAAGGATGTGATCATCCTTGCGGAAGGCCGCTTGGTCAACCTGGGATGCGCCACCGGCCACCCCAGTTTTGTGATGAGCAATTCCTTCACCAATCAGACCCTGGCCCAGATCGAACTCTGGAACCACAGGGACAAATACGAAAACGAGGTCTATATGCTTCCCAAGCATTTGGACGAAAAGGTTGCCGAATTGCACCTGGCCCGTTTGGGGGCGGAACTCACCAAGCTCAGGAAAGATCAGGCAGCCTATATCGGGGTATCCGTAGAAGGACCTTTCAAGCCCGAATATTACCGGTATTGAACCCCTTTCCCATCAATACAAAAACCCATGGCACTTGATCGGTACCATGGGTTTTTTGCTATGTGCCCATCCGGATCAATCCGCCAATAGACCCTCCCCACAATAGATGGCCTTGGATTCCTCCAAAAGGGCCAAACCTTCCTCCCGGGGGGCCAGGGGATCTATTTTGACCCGCTCCCCATTGGGCATATGGACCATATAGAAGCCTTCCTCAAAGGAAGACAGTTTGATTACTTCCCCATTGGGCCGTATGGCATTCCACGATTTTTCATCGGGTCGGTAGACCATATCGATTTTCTCGCCCTTTTTGGGCCCCTCCACAACGACTACCTCCATACGGTTCTGGCTTGCCATCAATTTATAGGTGTTGTCTTTGTACTCCACCATCTGCACCTCGGTCTCCCCGGGCTTCATGGCGACTGGATTGGAGCCGGACCAAAATTCGATCACATTGAATATCAATGCATCGCCCAGAAAGAACAGCGGATAGACCGGTACTATGTTCAATCCCCAAAATATCAGGTTGTCCAAAAACTTACTGTCCGTGGCCCCCTGGTTCCAATCCTTTAGATTGTTGAAGGCGCTGAAGGATCCCAAACAACTTGTGAATAGGATGGAACAGGCCAAGATCGAAGCAATTGCGATTCTTTTCATGATTGATTATTTAAGGTTCATCCCTTTAAAGTTACAAAAGATTTTCATTGGTCGACCAAAGAATGGACCGCATTTTGGACATTTCCCGGAAACGGGATTTTCAGATCCATTGATTTTTGATTCTTACCTTTAACGGCACATTTACCCAAGATCATGAAGGACAACTGGTATGAAATAAGCAACGTGGACCAAGTGGACTCCCCATCCATCGTCCTGTACAGCGAACATCTGGATTTCAACATTGCAAGAATGCTCTCCCTGGTGGATGGCAAGGCCGATCGCCTGATGCCCCATATCAAGACCAACAAAATGCCCAAGGTCATGCAGCGTTTGGTCGGTGCGGGAATCTTTCAGTTCAAGGCCTCCACCATCTCCGAGGCGGAGATCGCCGCGGAGGCAGGGGCCAGGGCGGTGCTGCTGTCCCACCAATTGGTGGGCCCCAAGGTCGATCGGTTCCTAAGGTTGGTCCAACATTTCCCTAAAACCAAATTTTCCACCCTGACGGACAATATAGACAGTGCCGGGCTCTTGAACCAAAAGGCGGTGGACCTCGACCTGGAACTACAGGTCTATGTCGACATCAACAACGGCATGGACCGCTCGGGCATCAAATTGGGCCGTGGCCTTGAAAATTTATTGGGCTATCTCAAAAATTGTTCCGCCCTTAATTTCAAAGGGCTGCATGTCTATGATGGCCATTTGAGGGATTCCGACTTCGACCTTAGGAACAAGAAGATAGAAAGCGCCTTCACCGAGGTCCAAGCCTATTTTGACTCCCTAAGGCCGGTATACCCCAAGGCAAAATTGATCAGTGGGGGCACCCCCTCCTTTACCTCCCATGTATTGAAGGAAGACCGGATCCTCAGTCCGGGCACCTGCGTCCTCTGGGATTGGGGCTATGGCGAAAAATTGGTGGAACAGGATTTTAAACCGGCCGCCCTTTTGGTGTGCCGGGTCATTTCCAGGCCCACCGAGGGCATCATCACCGTAGATCTTGGCCACAAGGCCGTGGCCCCGGAAAACCCAATTGAAAAGAGGGTCAAGTTCCTGAACCTTGAGGATTATGAACTGCGCTCCCAAAGCGAGGAACACGGGGTGATCCAAATCAAGGATTGGGATGCCTGGAAGGTAGGGGATGTCCTCTACGGCATCCCCTACCACATCTGTCCCACCATCAACCTCCACGATGAGGTATCCCTGATCGAAAATGGGACAAAAACCGATGTTTGGGAAATCACCGCCCGCAGGCGAAAGCTCCGATTCTAGATCATTCCAGGTCCAGAAGTTTTCCCAGGTCGTGACAATGGAAATCCTTTTCATCGTTCATGGAAATAGCCAGGGAATCCCCTCTATTGCGAACCTGTCACCTACCACCGACTCCATAATTTGAAGCTGGGCAAAAAGCAAAAAAAAGCCCCAAAGATGGGGCTTAACTATTTGTTATCGGGAATTTCTTAAGCCTCAAAGGGCTCTATGGAAACAACGGATTTCCCGCCGGACTTCTTCTGAAACTTCACCAGGCCATCCACCCTGGCGTGCAAGGTATGGTCCTTCCCGGCATACACATTTTCCCCGGGATTGTGTTTGGTTCCCCGCTGCCTGACGATGATGTTTCCGGCAACGGCCGCCTGACCGCCATAAATCTTGACGCCCAATCGTTTGGATTCCGATTCCCTACCGTTCTTTGAACTACCTACCCCTTTCTTGTGAGCCATGATATAAAAATTTTGGTTCTTTTCTTATTTGCTTAACGCTTCGATCAGTTCGGCCTTCTTCATGGAAGAATATCCGGTAATGTCCTTGGCCTTGGCCAATTCCCTGAGCTCCGCCACGGTCTTGGAATCCAAATCCACAGCGGCCTTGGTCACCTCCTTCTTTGGGGCCTCTTTCTTGGGAGCCTCTTTCTTGGGGGCTTCCGTCTTGGCCACAGCGGCAGGCTTTGCTTCTTCTTTGGCCTTGGCAGGAGCTGCTTTCTTTGCCCCTTTGGCCAAAATATCCTCGATCTGCAGTTGGGTCAAATACTGTCTGTGTCCATTTTTCTTCTTGAAGCCCTTACGCCTCTTTTTCTTGAACACGATCACTTTGTCCCCTTTCAGGTGTTTGATCACTTTGGCCTCTACGGCCGCACCTTCTATGACCGGGGCGCCAATGGTGACATTGCCTCCGTCTTCCAGAAGAAGGACCTTGTCAAAGGTAACCTTGTCGCCTTCCTCTCCCTGTAAACGGTGCACGTACACTTTCTGGTCTTTCGCAACTTTGAATTGCTGCCCTGCTATCTCTACTATTGCGTACATAATACGTTGATTAGATTTAAATTATTGCCGCTTTATCCAATTAAGCGGCTGCAAATATACGGCTAAATCCTTAACCTACAAGCGCCAATCCCCAATATACCCTTATTTTTTATGGTCGTTCACCGATTTGTACAACTGCATGATGGCCAAGGTCAGGACCAGGGTGGTGGCAAAGCCCATTATGGCCACCGTAAAGAAAACGATCGCCTCAAAGTTTTTGTAGTCGCTGGCCCAGGCCCGGGAGAGTTCCTCCAGATAGCCCGGGGCGATCTCCGTGGAATACAGGGCAAAGAAGATGGTGAACAGGAGGGTGGCCGTAAAACCGGTGACCAGGCCCGCACTGAAACCATTGCCGTATCTAAAGCCCTTGTCCTGTCTGATCCGGGTATATCTGATGGTCTCATAGATTCCCAGACCGGTGATCAGGCCGTTGAACAGGCTGTAGAAGACGTTGGTGTGTTTGCCAAAAAGGGCCAAGATCAGAAAATAGGCGATCAGTACCGCGGCGGTCACGATTCCGAAGCGAATGGGCAAGGTCATTTTTTCCATGACTTCAATATTTTGTGAATGGGACTTTTAAATTACTGAATGTTCGTGAATTATCCCACATTTTCTTTGGAAAGACTCGATTGGGCCCCTCCCGACTTCCGATTTTTGTGTTATTTTTAGGGCGACTTCGAACAAACAAACGACAAGACCATCCTCGAAGCCATTGAATTTAAACCTTAAGATTTATGAAAAAGTTTTCCTTTTTAGCACTGTCCATGTTCATGGTGGGCAACCTGCTGTGGTCCCAAAAGGTCGATTACGAGGAGTATGACCTGGACAACGGGCTGCACGTGATCCTGCACCGGGACAATTCCGCTCCTGTGGTGACCACTGCGGTCATGTACCATGTGGGTTCCAAGGACGAAGAACCCGAAAAAACGGGCTTTGCCCATTTCTTTGAACACCTGCTGTTCGAGGGCACCGAGAACATTCCTCGGGGGGAATGGGACAAGATTGTCTCCTCCAATGGCGGGAGCGGCAATGCCAACACCTTCTTGGATCGGACCTATTACTATGAAACCTTTCCCTCCAACAGCTTGGAAGTCGGCCTATGGCTGGAATCCGAACGGTTGATGCACCCCATCATCGGGCAGGTCGGGGTGGACACCCAAAAGGAGGTCGTGCAGGAAGAGCGCAGATTGCGGGTGGACAATTCCCCATATGGGGCCTTTTTTGAACAGATCCTTAAAAATCTGTACAAAAAACACTCCTACCGCTGGGGGGTGATCGGATCCCTGGATCATTTGGCCTCGGCCACTTTGGAGGATTTCAAAAAATTCAACAAGACCTATTATGTGCCCAACAATGCCGTTCTGGTCATTGCCGGGGATTTTGACACGGAGAAGACCAAGAAAATGGTGTCCGATTATTTCGGGCCCATCCCCAGGGGAGAAGAGGTCCCCCGGCCCGAAATGATCGAGGACCCCATCACCGGGACCATCTTCACCACCTACCACGATCCCAACATCCAGATCCCGGCCATCATGCTGGCCTATAGGACCCCCGGACAGGGGCAACGGGATGCCTACGTGATCGATATGATATCCACCTACCTCAGCGACGGGGAGAGCTCCAAGCTCTACAAGAAACTGGTGGACGAGAAGAAAATGGCACTTCAGGTGCTGTCCATGCCCATTGAGGCGGAGGATTATTCCTCCTATATCCTCGGGGGCCTTCCGGTAGGGGAAACCTCCATTCAGGCCATCAAGGATGAGATCGATGCGGAAATTCTCAAATTGCAGACCGTTCCCATATCCGAAAGGGACCATCAAAAACTCCTGAACAAATTCGAGAACCAATTTGTCAATGCCAACAGCACCCTGCAGGGCATAGCCAATTCCCTGGCCGAAAACCATATGCTCAAGGACAATACCGATCTGATCAATACGGAACTGGAGATCTACCGCTCCATCAGCCGGGAGGAGATCATGGAGGTGGCCAAAAAATACCTGAAGGTCAACCAAAGGGTCGAAATGGAATATTTACCGGAACAAAAAGCAGCCAATTAAAATGAAAAAGTATTTACTAGCGATCCTCCTGTCCCTTTTTGTGGCAGGGGTCCATGCACAGATAGACAGAAGCAAACAGCCCAAACCGGGACCTGCCCCTGAGATCAATTTAAAGGAACCCGCCGGTTTTTCCCTGAGCAATGGCCTGAAGGTCATGGTGGTCGAGAACCACAAGCTCCCCAGGGTGCGCATCCAATTGAGCCTGGACAACCCGCCCATCCTGCAAGGGGACAAGGCCGGGGTCTCGGACCTGACCTCCAGCATGCTCGGAAAGGGATCCAAGAACATCCCCATGGACGATTTCTATGAGGAGGTGGACTTTTTGGGGGCCAACATCAACGTAGAGGTGCAATCCGCCTTTGCCAGCAGTCTTTCCAAATACTTCCCCAGAATCCTGGAGCTCTTGGCCGATGCCGCATTGAACCCCAACTTTACCCAGGAGGAGTTCGAAAAGGAAAAGGACAAATTGCTCACCGGGCTCAAATCCCAGGAAAAGGACGTTTCGGCCATTTCCAATAGGGTACAGGCGGCCCTGGCCTATGGGAAGAACCATCCCTTTGGGGAAATTACCTCCGAGGAAACCGTGAACCGGGTGACCCTGGCCGATGTGGAACAGCACTACCGTTCCTATTTTGTCCCTGAAAATGCCTATCTGGTGGTCGTTGGGGACGTGGAGCTCGATCAGGTCAAGGAATTGGTCACCCGCCACTTCACCCCATGGGTCCGGAACAAACCGCCCTCCTTCACCTATGCGGATCCCACGGATGCACAGTACACCCAGATCAATTTCATCGACATGCCCAACGCGGTACAGTCCGAGATTGCCGTGGAGAACATAACCCATCTGAAAATGAAGGATGATGACTACCTGCACGCCCAATTGGCCAACCGGATCTTGGGCGGGGGCTCCCAGGGACGGCTGTTCAAAAATCTAAGGGAGGACAAGGGCTATACCTACGGATCCTATTCCGGGATCCGGGACAACAAATACAGCCCCATGCGCTTCAACGCCTTTGCCCAGGTGCGCAATGCGGTCACCGACAGCGCCGTGGTCCAGATCATGGAAGAACTGGACCGGATCGTTTCCCAACCGGTGAGCGAGGCCGAACTGGCCACGGCCAAGGCCCAATATGCCGGAAGCTTTGTCATGGCCTTGGAACGGCCGGAGACCGTGGCCAATTATGCCCTGAACATTGAGACCGAAGGGCTTCCCAAGGATTTCTACAAGAACTATCTCGAGCGTTTGGACGCCATCACCACCGCGGATGTGCAACGGGCGGCCCAAAAGCACTTCTCCACTTCCAATGCCAGGATCGTGGTCACCGGAAAGGCCAGTGAGGTATTGGAAAACCTGGAGCAGGTCCACTTCAAGGGAAAACGGATTCCCGTGCTCCATTACGACACCTATGCCAACCAAACCGAGCGGCCTGTCCTCGAACTGGCCCTGCCCGAAGGAACCACCGTGGAATCGGTGCTCGGGGACTACCTCAAGGCCATAGGGGGGAAGGAAAAATTGGAGGCGGTACAAAGCTATATGCTCACGGCCGAGGCCAGCATTCAGGGAATGACCATGGAACTCCTGCAGAAGAAAACCAATAAAGGCCAATTTATGCAGGATCTCAAGGTCATGGGGAATTCCATGCAGAAGCAGGTGCTCAACGGGGACAAGGGCTACAAGGTCATCCAAGGCCAGCGCATGGAACTCACTCCAGAGGAAGTCATCAAGGTCCGGGTGGAGTCCGCCCCCTTTCCCGAACTGGACCAGCTCACGGCCGACAATGTCAGCCTGATCGGCATGGAGCCCGTGGGCGGCAGCCAGGCCTACAAACTGAAGGTCGGGGACAACAGGACCGTCTATTACGATGCCGAAAGTGGCCTGAAGATCCAGGAGAACGTCCAGGAGGAGGTCCAGGGCCAACAGTTCACGATCATCATGGATTACGAGGACTACCGGGAAGTATCTGGAATCAAGTTCCCTTTCAGCTTCATCCAGACCGTAGGCCCACAGACTTTTGAATTTGTGGTCAAGGACATCCAGGTGAACCAGGGCGTGGAACCCACGGATTTCGATTAGGGACCGGGCCATTGCAATGGATTGGGGCACTTCAAAATGGAGTGCCCTTTTTATTTCCAAAAAACATTGTTCTATTTTTGAAAAAAAAATCAAAACGATGAAAACAATTCTTTCGACGCTGCTCGTTTCCTTTTTGATTTTGGGAATCTCCTGCAAAGAAGGGGAAAGGTCGGCCGATGGTCCTTCCCAAATGGAACGGGTATTGGCCATCCACGATGAGGTGATGCCCAAAATGGGACAGCTTGGAAAATTGGTGGGACAACTCAAGGAAAAGGTGGACAGCACGTCGACCGGAGCCCAATATGAAAGGGCGATGAAAGACCTGCAGGATGCCCATACGGCCATGTCGGACTGGATGAAGAACTTTGGGGACCGTTTCGACCATGGGGAAATCTTGGGCAATATGGAACTCAGTGCCCAAAAACAGGAATGGCTGGACCAGGAGGAAGTAAAGGTAGGGGCCCTAAGGGATCAGATCAATGGCAGCATCGAAAGGGCAGAGGCCCTCTTGGCCAAGGAGGAATGATCAAGGGTTCCATCGCAGGGATTCCATGAGCCTTCGGATGTCCCCGCGCAGGTAGACCGCGGCCGGAAGGATGGAATCGTAGTTGGGCCTGGAATGGAAATAGAGGGAACCGGTCAAAAAATGTCCGGTACTGTCGGTCACATAGAATTGGGAAGGGGAGGCGGCGTTGCCACTGACCTCATAGAACATGCCGTATACATCTTCATCCCGGTTCACAAAGGGCTGGGACAGGATGTTGTCCGCCTTCACCACATGCTCATAGGAGAGTTTTTGCGCATCCCGGATCAAGGTATCCAGGTTTCCCTCCACGGTCTTATAGGTCAAATAAATGGCTCCCTTCATCTGTGGATACTCCAACACCATGGAACAGTCCCCCCCTTTGATTGCCGTGGAAAGCAAATTGCGATCAAAACTGTAGGCACAGCTGGAATCGGTCCGCACATAGTCCGCACCGGGATAGTCCAGGCGCAACATGGCCTTGGGTTTGGGAAGCACTTCGGGTTTACATCCCAGGGCGAGCAGCAGCAGGGCCAAGCCTATGGGCAACAGTCGGCTAGTTGTCATGGGGCAGTGTTATTTTAATGCGTTTCAATCTTTTTTTGTCCATACTTTCAACCACAAAGCCATAGCCCTTGAAATTCACCTTTTCCCCTTGCTTGGGGAAGCTGCCGGAAATCTCCAGCACAAAACCGGCCAAGGTCTCGGATTCCCCTTTTTTGGCCTCGAAAAGCTCCTCGTTCTCCAGTTTCACCACCCGATAGAACTCCTTAAGGGTGGTCTTCCCGTCAAAGACATAGGTGTGCTCGTCCAACTTTGAAAAGATCAGGTCCTCATCGTCGAACTCATCGCTGATGTCCCCGACGATCTCCTCTATGATGTCCTCCAGGGTCACGATTCCCGAAGTACCCCCGTATTCGTCCACTACCACGGCCAAATGGTTTTTCTTGGTCTGGAACTCCAACAAAAGGTCGTCCAGCTTCTTGTTCTCGGGCACAAAATAGGGCTCTCGGATCAGGGACATCCAATTGAAGGTCTTCCGGTCCAGATGGGGCAGGACATCCTTGACGTACAACACCCCCAACACATTGTCCATATTCTCGGAAAAGACCGGGATCCTGGAATAGTCGTTCTTGATGATCTCCTCAAGCACTTGGGAGAACTTCATGTTCTCGTTCAGTGCGAATATATCGATCCGGGGCTGCATCACCTGCTTGGTGTCCGTGTTCCCAAAGTTCACGATCCCCTCCAGGATCTTTTGCTCCTCTTCGGTGGTATCCCCATCCGAGGCCAGTTCCAGGGCCTGGGACAAATGGTCCACGCTAAGACCGGACTTTTGTTTTCCCAAACGGTCCTCCAAGATCTGGGACCACCTGCCCAAGGGGGCGCACAAGGGTCTGAGCACAAGGTCCAGGACCCAAATGGGCCGGGCCATGAGCCTGGAAAAGCGCATCCGGTATTTATTGGCCAATATCTTGGGCAGGATTTCCCCGACCATCAATACCAGAAAACCGCCGAGCAGCAACAAGGCCAAAAATCGTTGGCCCCCATCCAGGTTGGGGAACAGCTGTTCCCCCATGGAGGCCAGCAGCAATATGGCGCCGATGTTCAGGCTGTAATTGGACACCATAAGGACGGCCTGCAGGCGTTTTGGCCGTTCCAAAAGGGAAAGAATGGTTTTGGACCGGGAATCCGATTCCTCTTCCATTTCGTCCAGTTCCACATGGGCAAACCCAAATAAGGCCACCTCCGCCCCGGAAATCAGGGCAGATCCCAATAAAAAAATCAAAACCAAAACCAGTTTGATGGTGACCAAGCCATTAATGGCCGTAAGCAGCAGCAGCAAACAATGGGGTTCGGGGTCCAAATTTTATCGCTTTATACTTTGGTTCTAAAATGGTAAATCCGCATCCTCTCCCTTTTCCGTGGGAACCTTGGTGGATTCCGGCCCAGGGGATCGCTCCGGTTCCCTTGTGGGCGTACCGGGGCCTCCACCCTCCCCCTTGGGGCTCAAAAAAGTAAAGTCCTGCACCTGTATTTCCGTGCTGTATCGGGTCTGTCCATCCTCTCCCTGCCACTGTCGGGTCTTCAAACGTCCCTCGACATAGATCTTGTCCCCCTTGGCAAGGTACTTTTCGCAAATTTCCGCAGCCTTGTTCCGCACCACGATATTGTGCCATTCGGTCTGGCTCACTTTCTCCCCGGTCTGCTTATTGGTATAGGTCTCGTTGGTGGCCAGGGGAAACCTGCCCACACAACCGCCCCCTTCGAAATAGTGCATCTTCACCTCGTCCCCCAAATGCCCGATCAGCATAACCTTGTTCAATGTTCCGCTCATAGTTCAATAATTTTCCAAAAGTACTAAATTTTAAACGTCTTGATGAAGTCCGCGATCAAAACCGGGACCGGGTAGTCCTGCAGTTCCCCCCATCGGACCCCCTCCTCCAGGACCCTATCCGTCCTGCCCACCCAAAACTTGGCGTGAAGCCGCTGATGGGACAGTTTGTGGACAATGGGGCTGTCGTTGTACAGGGAAAGCGAATCCACGGGCGGCAGTCCGGGCTCGGACAACAGTTGGCTTTCCAACTCCCCGGGAAAGAGTTCCTCCCTGGATTCGATCAAGGGAAATTGATAGAGGTGCCTCCAGATACCGGGACCCTTGCGCTCCTCCATCAGGGTACTCCCCTGGGAATCCAGGTACACCAGATAATTGAAATGGCGCAACCTGCTCGTCTTCTTCCCCGTTTTTTGGGGCAGTTCCCCCACCCGGCCCTCCCTTTGGGCAACACAGCTCCCGGCCAAGGGGCATCGCCCACAATCGGGGGCCTTGGGCACACATTGCATCGCCCCGAACTCCATGATACCCTGATTGTAGTCCCTTATGTCCCCGACATCCATCACCGCAGCGGCCAATTCCTTGAAATAACGGATCCCCGCAGTGCCGTCAATGGGCAGGTCCACGCCAAAGTAACGGGAAAGCACCCGGTACACATTGCCGTCCACCACCGGCAGGGGAAGCCCAAAACATATCGATCCAATGGCCGAGGCCGTATAGTCCCCCACCCCTTTCAAGGCCTTGAGCCCTTGGTAATCCCTCGGAAAGTCCCCCCCGTGCAGGGAAACGATGTCCCGGGCCGTGGCGTGCATGTTCCTGGCCCTGGAATAATACCCCAGGCCCTGCCAGAGCTTGAGGACCTCCCGCTCCGGGGCGGCCGCCAGATCGTAAACCCCGGGATAGGCCTCCAAAAAGGCCTCATAATACGGAACTCCCTGGGCGACCCGGGTCTGTTGTAGGATTATTTCCGACAGCCAAATCTTATAGGGATCCCGGGTCTTCCTCCAGGGAAGTTCCCGCTTGTGCCCGGCGTACCAGGCCAAAATTTTATGGGAAAAAGTCATGTGAAACCATACTATAAATCAAATGTTTCCGTTTATTGGCTTAAATTTTAAGGCTTTAAACAAAAGATTGATTTTAATTTTTATATTTGCAAGCCTAAAAAATATGAAAAAAAATAATTAGACAAAATGACGAAAGCAGATATTGTATCCAGAATCTCTGAAAAATTGGGTATCGAAAAAGGTGACGTACAGGCTACGGTGGAATCCTTTATGGAAGAAGTAAAATTGGCCTTGGAAAACGGTGACAATGTTTACCTAAGGGGTTTTGGCAGTTTCATCATCAAGACCCGGGCCGAAAAAACCGGAAGGAACATCTCCAAGAATACCACAATCAAGATTCCGGCGCACAACATCCCTGCCTTTAAACCGGCCAAAGTATTTGTGGAGGGTGTAAAAAGCAATGTTAAAGTTAGATAATAAAAACCTTAAAGGAAGAGCCATATGCCGAGTGGAAAAAAAAGAAAAAGACATAAGGTAGCCACCCACAAGCGCAAAAAGCGCAGAAGAGCAAACCGACACAAGAAAAAGTAGTTGTAGAACTACTTTTTCATTTTATGTACAAACGTTCATTGACATAGAAATTCGAACCAAGGATTTCAGTCGGTCCGAAAAATGACCGATTCCGTATATATTGTTTAACCAATTGTCCCGGGTAGCTTTAGGCTATCCCCGGGATGACAAAAAATCGATTCAGGTGAACAGAGAATTAATCGTTAGGTCGAGTCCTGAAGCAGTCGATTTTGCCTTGTTAAAGGATGGAAAGCTCATTGAATTGCACAAAGAGGAGGACAACAACAACTTTACGGTGGGGGATATCTTTCTGGCCAAGATCAGAAAACCCGTCACCGGCCTAAATGCGGCATTTGTCAACGTAGGTTATGAAAAAGATGCGTTCCTGCATTACCATGACCTGGGCCCGCAACTATCCTCTATGTTGAAATTCATACGGGAGGCCAGAGCGGGGAAGTTGAAGGACTTTACCCTAAAAAATTTTCCATTTGAAAAAGACATCGACAAGAATGGCAGCATCACCGAGGTGATCAAGGCCAATCAGTCACTATTGGTACAGATTGTAAAAGAGCCCATATCCACAAAGGGGCCAAGAATCAGCTCCGAGCTTTCCATTGCCGGACGCTTTCTGGTCATGGTGCCCTTTTCGGACCGGGTCTCGGTATCCCAAAAGATAGCGAGCAAGGAAGAAAAGGACCGGCTCATACGATTGGTGAAGAGTATAAAACCCAAAGGTTTTGGGGTTATCATCCGTACCGTTGCAGAAGGCAAGAAAGTTGCAGAACTGGACAAAGATCTTCAGAATTTGGTATCCAAATGGATATCCATGAGCAAGAAATTGCAAAGAGCTTCCCACCCCTCCAAAGTGTTGGTGGAGCTCAATCGGGCCTCATCCATCCTAAGGGATGTGTTCAACGATTCCTTTACGGGAATCCATGTGGATGACGAGACCCTTTACAATCAGATCAAGGATTACGTGCATGAAATTGCCCCTGAGAAGGAATCCATAGTAAAGCAATACACAGGTCCGGTCCCCATTTTTGAGAAATTCGGGATCGACCGACAGATCAAGACCTCCTTTGGACGCACAGCGTCCATGAGCAGGGGAGCCTACTTGGTCATCGAACACACGGAAGCCCTGCACGTTATCGACGTCAACAGCGGCAACCGTTCGAACAAGGCCAAAAACCAAGAAGATACCGCCATGGAAGTCAATATGTCGGCCGCAACCGAAATCGCAAGACAATTGCGGTTGCGCGACATGGGAGGCATCATTGTGGTGGACTTTATAGACATGGCCAGGGGAGACCACCGGAGAAAACTCTTCGACCACCTCAGAAATGAGATGAAGGAAGACCGTGCAAAGCACAAGATTTTGCCCCCCAGCAAGTTTGGACTCGTCCAGATCACCCGACAAAGGGTACGGCCGGAGATGAACATCAAAACCTCTGAGGTGAACCCCAATGGAGGTGGTGCCGAAGTGGAGGCACCCATAGTGCTCATCGACAAGATCCAGTCGGATATCGAACGTATCTTCAAGGGCGGCATGGCCAAAAACGGGATTGTATTGAACATACATCCCTTTATCGCGGCCTACCTGACCAAGGGATTCCCTTCGATCCGTTCCAAATGGTTCAAGACCTATAAGAAATGGATCAAGGTCCAACCCAGGGATGCCTACCAATACCTGGAATACCGTTTCAAGGACAAGGACGGCAAGACCATGAGAATACCCTAGCTCAAAAAGCGGCCCCAATCGACCGGGGCCGCTTTTTTTGTTTTTGTACTTTTGGGCCATGCAGTATTCCCAAAACCTTACCCTGCCCGAGGCCACCCGGAAGCTGGAGCACTATTGTGCCTATCAGGAGCGCTGCCATAAAGAGGTGAACCAAAAATTACTGGAAATGCGAATGATTCCGCAGGCGATAGATCAGATTATTTACCACTTAATCCAGCACAATTTTCTGAATGAAACACGATTTTCCCAAGCATTTGCACGGGGAAAATTCAGAACAAAAAGGTGGGGGAAAAATAGAATTATCAATGAACTGAAGATGCGGGGGATTTCCAGGTTCAATATTCAGATTGCTCTAAAAGAAATTCCTGATTCTGAATATTACCAAACTTTTGAAATCTTAGCGGAAAAACGATTGCAGCAACTTTCTTTGGAAAAGAATTTACAGAGAAAGCGTAAGAAATTTGCCGATTATATGTTAAATTTTGGTCTGGGAGAAATTACCGGAATTGATCTTCCAAACGAGGCGGTGGGAATCGTAA
>CALDPL010000314.1 GCA_937911965.1 uncultured Allomuricauda sp.
TATTCGGCTTCATCCATTTTTCAAGGGACCTGCCCGACGGCAAGGACGTCAACCGAAGCTTCCCGGGAAGAAAGACGGGTTCCTTGGCCAGTAGGATTGCCCATGCCTATACCCAACACATACTGCCCCTGGTGGATTATGGCATCGACCTGCATACCGGGGGAAGCCAAAGGCACAACCATCCCCAGGTCCGCTTTACAGCAAACGACGCCCGAAGCATGGAGTTGGCCGAGGTCTTCGGGGCACCCTTTTATTTTCCATCCAAGGTGATTGCGGGCTCCTTTAGAAAAGTGACCCATAAAATGGGAGTGCCCACCTTGGTCTATGAGGCCGGGGAAAGCATGCGTTTTGATGAGGGTGCCATCAAAACCGGGGTCAAGGGCATCCAAAACGTCATGGCATATTTGAGAATGATCCCTCCCAATGCCCAAAGCAGTACTACCAATTCCCTTCAACTCCAACAGACCCGGTGGGTCCGTGCCCCCAGGGCGGGAATGTTCATTCCCCAGGTCGAGAACGGGCAACGGGTGTCCAAGGACCAGCCCTTGGGACTGGTCACGGACACCTATGCCAAGGCGAGCAAAAAGTTAAAGGCCCCCTTTGACGGCTTTGTCCTCTGCATCAACCACCAGGCCGTGGTCAACCAAGGGGACGCCCTCTTCCATCTGGGCCGCTGAGCCCAATGCCCGTCCCGGGACAATCGCGAATCGTCCAATGCGCTTTTATCGGTCCATGTCCAATGATCATTGCAGTGGTAAAGTACAACCGAACAGTGGTAAATTACAACCAGAAATGCTTTGGTGTTCCAATTTCCCATTGTAGTTTCGCCTCACGGTTCATTTACACCATGGTTTCTTGGGGCCAATGAATGTGGATCCGGAGCACCGGACAAGCAGGATTTGCACACCACCTTTCCCTTGGAATTGACGAAGACACGATCGGAGGGCCTTTTTGGGTCCCCACAGGGAACCGGCCGGCCAATTGGCCGATTCCCTGCCCGCGGAGAAACCGCGGGGGGCTGTCATCTCAAAACCATTTTACCATGGAACAAAAAACAAAGAGGCCGAGAAAGGCCAACGACGAACTGCTGAAAGGGGCCTTTAAGGAGAATTTTCCGGATTTCCTTCATTTTCTATACCCCCAAGCGGATGTGATGTTCGACCTTGAAAAAGGCGTCGAATTCTTGGACAAGGAGCTCCTGGCGATCACACCGGACCGGGAACGGACCACCGGAAAGCGGATCGCCGACCTTCTTGCAAAGGTGCATATGAAGGATGGCACCGAAAATTGCATCTTGGTCCATACCGAGATCGAGGGCGGGAGAAGCAAAGAATTTGCCCTTAGGATGTTCCAGTACCATTACAGGCTTTTGGACCTGTACCAGATACCGGTGGAGACCATTGCAGTGTTCACGGGGGGGAGGAACCAACCACGTCCCTCGGTTTGCCAATACGATGTCATGGACACCTCCTTGGATTTCAGATACCGGGCCTATCATATCTTCGACCACGATCAGCAGGAACTGCTGGAGGGGGGCAACATCTTCGGTCCGATCGTGTTTGCCTGCCAAAAGGCCCTGGACGAGGGCAAGGTATCGGACATTGAACTGGGCGAGAGCAGGCTCTTGATCGCAAGGGCACTGCTCAGGCATGATATCGACCGAGAACGGATCATTGGCTTCCTTGTTTTCATAAAGAACTTTCTGTTCGTTGACAATGAGGAAATAAACATTAAATTTGATGAACAGATAATACAATTAACGGATAATACTATAGATATGGGAATTATAGAATTGATCAAGAGACAGGAAAGGGAAAAAGGAATTGAAAAAGGAATTGAAAAAGGAATTGAAAAAGGCGAACAGCGCAAAGCCCTGGCCATTGCCAAGGAATTGAAGAAATTGGGAAACCCGATCGATCTCATCGCCAAGGTGACAGGGCTTTCCGTTGCTCAAATCGAGGCGCTCTGATCTTCGAAATAGAGGCGCCTTGATATTGTTTTCCCAAGCGCGGGAACGGTCAGGTCCCACCATTGTTGTTTCCTATTATAAAGACAAACAAACCATCCCAAATCCGGGGTGGTTTTTTTTTGCCCAAAGGATACTTTTCCCTGCTATGGATTGGTGAAAACGGGGGAAACAATCAAAATGGGACCAATGCCCCGAATAGTCCCCGGTCTATGAAGCCGATTCAAGATCGGAAACGGAAATACAGGGCCTCCGATAATCCACCAATAATTTTGGTCCCCTGTGGAAAACCCAATTTCATTGGGATCGATTTCCATCACATTGGTATCTTTGTGGGAGTGAACCGGAATTTTTGATTTTGAATTGTTCCAATTCAAAGTAGCATAATGTTTTAAATAGTTTCAATATGAAATATTCCCCCATAGACAACAGACTGTTTGTCAAGAACCGCAAAAAGTTCATGGCCCAAATGAAGCCCAAGAGCATTGCGGTGTTCAATTCCAATGACATCTACCCCATTGGAGCGGACAGTACCATGCCCTTTGTGCAGGCCCCCGACCTTTTTTATCTCTGCGGGGCAGATCAGGAAGAGACCATCTTGCTTCTCTTCCCGGATGCACTGGACAAAAAGCACAGGGAAATTCTCTTTGTCAGGGAGACCAACGACCATATTGCGGTTTGGGAGGGGGCGAAGCTCAACAAGGATCAGGCCAAGGCGACCTCGGGAATTGAAACCATTTATTGGCTAAAGGAGTTCGACAAGGTCTTTTTCGATCTGATGACCGAGGCCGACACCATTTATTTCAATACCAACGAACACTATCGACAAGCCGTGGAGACCCAGACCCGGGAGGACCGCTTCATCGAGAAATGCAAGAAGGACTTTCCCGCCCACCAATGGGCCAAGAGCAACCCTATCTTGCAACAGATTCGAGGGGTCAAAGAGGCCGAGGAGATCGCATTGATGCAGACCGCCTGCGATATCACCGAAAAAGGGTTCCGCAGGATCCTCGGATTTGTGAAACCCGGGGTTTGGGAATATGAAATCGAGGCCGAGTTCCTGCATGAATTTGTGCGCAATCGTTCCAAGGGCTATGCCTATGCCCCGATTATAGCCGCCGGTAACAATGCCAATGTATTGCACTACCTGGAGAACAACCGTCAAGTCCGTGACGGGGATATGATCTTATTGGATTTGGCCGCGGAATACGCCAACTACTCCAGCGATATGACCCGAACCATTCCGGCCAATGGCAGGTTCACCGACCGACAAAAACAAGTGTACCGGGCAGTATTGCACGTAAAAGAGGAAGCCACAAAAATGTTGGTCCCGGGAACAATTTGGGCCGAGTTCCATAAAGAGGTGGGGAAGATCATGACCTCCCAGCTCCTTGGACTTGGACTATTGGACAAGGCCGATGTGAAGAACGAAGACCCCAATTGGCCTGCCTATAAGAAATACTTTATGCACGGAACAAGCCATCATATAGGTTTGGACACCCATGATTACGGGGAGCTGAAAACCCCCATGAAGGCCAATATGGTCTTTCCCGTGGAACCGGGCATCTATATCCCTGCCGAGGGGATGGGAATCCGACTGGAGGACGATGTGGTGATCCAGGAAAAGGGGGAACCCTTCAACCTAATGCGTAACATTCCCTTGGCCATTGAGGAGATCGAGGAGCTGATGAACGCCTAGGATCGGGATTTGCGAGGGGAAGGATTTAAAGGTTTGTAAAGTATAATCCTTCTATGGGATTGACCGTGGAACAATTGTGCCAATATGGAATTGTTGATATTTCTACTTCAAATCGATATCGAGAAAAAGATGCAGGAGGCGCCGGACAATGCCTATGAGATCGGGGTGGTCATAGGCACTTATCTTCCCTTCGTGGTCCTGGTGGCCATTGCCTATGCCCTATATTACTACAATAAGAAAAGAGGGGGTCCCCAATAGGGTTTTGGTTTCCCCAACCACGGAAATCCCCCTGTGTTTAATTTATTAAGCATTTCTTGTTGGTTGATTGTTGATAATTAATTTTCCTTGTCCTATATTCGAACGCGCAATTCAACGAAAGTTCTTGACTTTTTGTCGTTTATTGTGCAGTTCATCGAAAAAATGGCTGTGTAGGAAAAAACGCGAAATAAAAAGTTATCAACATTCGTTTCAAGTATAACGTACCATATAAAACCAATTGATATAACAAAAAATTACCATTTATCGAATTAGCGGCATACCGGGTCACCCCGTACCTTTTATGCCCTTGCCAAACAACCAACCTATGAAAGCAACCCCAACCCCCCGGCATGAAAACAAATTTTCCTCCTTCTTCTGCAAGCTGTTCGGACACCATTATGCAGTATCGAAAAAGGTGACCCAGCACATTAAGGAATACAAGTGCATCCACTGTCAAAAGCAGGTGACCACGGACGTCGGCGGCAATCTTTCCGCCCTGACCCCACAGATGAAGGAAATCAACAGTACCTTGGAAGATATGTACAGAAAGAGACGAAGCAGGGTGGTGCGGCAAGTAGCATAACCCCTTTTCAGGAAGACCCCCAAATCTTATCCCGAAAACTTAAGTCATTACCTACAGCTATTGGTCGCGTGCCCCAAGACCATGAAGTGGGGAACCCTTGATTTTCGGGATTTTTTTATAATTCAACCAAAGGAATTCCAGCCTTGGGCCTTAAGGGGGATCACGGCCCCGCCCCGGCCGATCAGTTGCGCCCCCTCACGTTTATCAGACATATGCCCGATCACGGTCAGGTTGGGATTTCCCTTGATCTTTGGAAAATCCTCTTGGGCCACAGTGAACAGGAGCTCGTAATCCTCTCCGCCGCTCAGGGCGATCATGCTGCTGTCCATCCCAAATTCCTCCGAGGTGGAGATCACCGAGGGATCCAGGGGAATCTTATCCTCGTAGAGCGTGCATCCGACCTCCCCACTCTTGCAGAGGTGCAGGATTTCCGAGGAAAGCCCATCGCTGATATCGATCATGGCGGTGGGCCTGACTTCCAACTTTTTCAAAAGCTCCACGATATCCTTTCTGGCCTCCGGTTTCAATTGCCGTTCCACCAGGTAGGTGTAGGGCTGTAGGTCGGGCTGGTTGTTGGGGTTCACCTTAAAGACTTCCTTTTCCCGTTCCAGGACCTGCAGGCCGAGATAGGCGGCACCAAGATCGCCGCTCACCACCAAGAGTTCCCCGGGGCTGCTGCCGGAGCGGTAAACGATATCCTTTTGATCGGCCATTCCCACTGCTGTCACACTGATTATCATCCCTTTTTGGGAGGAGGTGGTGTCCCCTCCCACCAGGTCCACCCCGTACGTTTTACAGGCCAGGTTCACCCCGGAATCCGCTGCGGTCACGCCA
>CALDPL010000315.1 GCA_937911965.1 uncultured Allomuricauda sp.
CCAGGGCTCATGGAAGATGCCACTGTCACAGATCGAAAAAACGCGCCTTTTGCTGAAGCCGGCTTCATCCGGAATAACGTTGACAGCAATTCATCGGCGTTATCAACCAGTTTTTCAGAATCAAAAGACACCCGGCCGATCGGCGTATGCACAATTCCAAATTTATCCACCCTAAATGCAATTTTACCTTTTTTCACCTCTTCAATAGCACTGACCACATTGGGAGTCACGGTGCCCGATTTGGGATTGGGCATCAATCCTCTCGGACCCAGAATTCGACCTATTTGTCCCACTTTTGCCATGACATCGGGGGTTGCGATAATCACATCGATGTCGGTCCAACCGTCTTTGATCATTTGGACGTACTCATCGAGGCCGGCATAATCTGCACCTGCATCGAGTGCTTCCTGCACCTTATCAGGATTGCATAGTACCAGAACGCGTTTGGTTTTACCGGTACCATGTGGTAGTACTACGGTGCCACGAATGGCCTGGTCGGCTTTTCGGGGATCGACCCCCAGCCGTATGTGCAAATCAACGGATGCATCAAATTTTGCAGTATTCACTTCCTTGACCAAAGCCATTGCTTCTGACAGAGAATACGCACTCTCTTTATCAAGTTTTTCAAGTGCTGCTTTTCTTTTCTTAGTTAGTTTTGCCATGATTGAATTTTTTGAGGTCTTGCGCTCAGTGGAGCTTCCTCTGTGATTCAAATTTGTTCAATTCACTTTATTATTTGGTCCGTGGATCAGTTTTTCCACGGAGGGGTACCTTTCACAGTAATCCCCAGGCTTCGTGCTGTTCCCGCAACCATTTTCATTGCAGATTCCACGGTGAAGGCATTGAGATCGGCCATTTTATCCTCGGCGATCTGCTTGACCAAATCCCAGGACACCGTGCCGTTCTTCACCCTGTTGGGTTCGCCGGATCCTTTTTTAACCTTTGCCGCTTCCATCAATTGAACTGCCGCAGGTGGTGTCTTTACAACGAACTCGAATGATTTGTCCTTGTAAACGGTGATCGCAACGGGCAATACCTTGCCCGGTTTGTCCTGTGTACGCGCATTGAATTGCTTACAGAACTCCATGATGTTCACACCGGCAGCACCTAAGGCGGGTCCAACCGGTGGCGATGGATTCGCGGCACCTCCCCTAACTTGTAATTTAACTACCTTATCTACTTCTTTTGCCATTGTTTGTGATTAAATTAAAAGTGTGTCAATTGGAAGCAACACAGCTTTTTATATATGTAACAGCTCGAATTAAACTTTTTCAACTTGCATATAGCTGAGTTCCAATGGAGTCTTCCTTCCGAAGATCTTCACCATCACTTCCAGCTTGCGTTTTTCCTCATTGATTTTCTCCACGGTCCCGTTGAAGCCGTTGAAAGGCCCATCGATGACCTTGATGGTTTCGCCCAGAATAAAGGGGATGGCCACATTGTCCGTGTTGACGGCCAATTCGTCCACTTTCCCCAGCATGCGGTTCACCTCGGCCTTTCTCAAGGGCACGGGATCCCCTCCCTTGGTCTCCCCCAAAAAGCCGATCACGTTGGTGATGGAACGGATGATGTGCACCATCTCGCCCCCGAGATTGGCCTTGATCATGATATAACCGGGAAAATAGACCCGCTCCTTGTTGATTTTTTTGCCGTTTCTGATCTGTACGACTTTCTCGGTAGGCACAAGGACATCCTCAAGGTAGTCGCCGAAACCGGCGCGTTCCACCTCACTTTCGATATAGCCCTTGATCTTGTTTTCCTGACCACTGACCGCCCTCACCACATACCATTTTTTCTCCAGAACCTCAGACATACCGACCCTTATCCTATTAATGTATCAAAATAATAACTGATCAACGTACTGAACAGGGAGTCGACCCCCCAAGTGGCCAATGCGAACAAAATCGAAAAAACGGCCACGATGACCATTAGGTTTACGGCCTTGTCCCGATCCAACCAAGTGACATGCTTCCTTAATTCCTCGTAGGATTCCTTTACGTAAGTGATCATACTTCCCTTTGTATTATGCTGCACGGGAGGAGAGACTCGAACTCCCGACACCTGGTTTTGGAGACCAGTGCTCTACCAACTGAGCTACACCCGTTTATAATTACACCGAAAGGTATCCCGGAAAGCCGGGACACCCTTTAGTGTATTATTATTCATGATAAAATATCAATCAACAATTTCTGTGACCTGACCGGCACCTACGGTCCTACCTCCCTCACGGATGGCGAAACGCAGTCCCACGCTCAAGGCAATGGGTTGGATCAGTTCTACATTGATGGTCAAGTTATCACCGGGCATTACCATTTCAACTCCTTCGGGAAGGCTGATGTTCCCGGTTACGTCCGTGGTACGGACATAGAATTGTGGACGGTAGTTGTTGTGGAATGGCGTGTGACGACCACCTTCTTCTTTCTTAAGGATATAGACCTCGGCCTTGAACTTGGCGTGAGGCTTCACGGAACCTGGCTTACAGATCACCATTCCCCTTTTGATGTCGGATTTTTCAATACCCCTCAAAAGAAGACCGACGTTGTCCCCGGCTTCCCCGCGATCCAAAATCTTGCGGAACATTTCCACCCCGGTGATGGTAGAGGTCAATTTCTCGGCCCCCATCCCGATGATCTCAACGGCGTCACCTGTATTGGCGACCCCGGTTTCGATACGGCCTGTGGCCACGGTACCCCGACCGGTAATGGTGAATACGTCTTCAACAGGCATTAGGAAGGACTTGTCCACGTCCCTTGTGGGAAGTTCGATCCAATTGTCAACCGCTTCCATAAGGGCCATGACGGTATCCACCCATTTTTGCTCCCCGTTAAGGGCACCCAGGGCAGAACCTGAGATCACGGGTCCGTTGTCTCCGTCGTACTCATAGAAGGAAAGAAGATCCCTTACTTCCATCTCGACAAGTTCCAATAGCTCCTCATCATCCACCATGTCCACCTTGTTGAGGAAGACCACGATACGTGGAATACCTACCTGACGTCCCAAAAGGATGTGCTCGCGGGTCTGTGGCATGGGGCCATCAGTGGCGGCAACGACCAAAATGGCGCCGTCCATCTGGGCTGCACCGGTAACCATGTTCTTCACATAATCCGCGTGACCCGGACAGTCCACGTGCGCATAGTGCCGGTTCGAGGTCTCGTACTCCACGTGCGACGTCGCAATCGTGATCCCCCGCTCACGCTCCTCGGGGGCCTTGTCGATGTTGT
>CALDPL010000316.1 GCA_937911965.1 uncultured Allomuricauda sp.
GTCCGGGCCTTTTATGGCCAGACTGTACTTTTTAAGCGTTTCAAAGCACTGGCCCGAATTCACAAAGGCCTCCCCGTTGGATTCGGTGAGCTTTTCGGCCCTATAGCTCTGTTTCCCCAGCCCGATGGCAATCCTTACGTCCATATGACGGATTTGTTTGAGACTGGCCTTGATATGGATGGAGGCTTCCAGGGCCATTTCCGGGGCGGTCTTCAATTGAAAGCTGTCACCCCTATAAATTTCCCAATCAGAGGGTTCCTTTCCATAGTGGTCCAGGGCCCCCTTGAGCAGTGGCAGCCACAGGGCGGAGCTGTGGGCCGTGGAATTCTTGATGTCCCCGGTGAGTACTGCGATCATTCTATTCTGATTTAATATCTGCACATAAACAGATAATATAAAATATCTGCTTATTCACATATAATCAAATATATCTGTTTTATTACAGATAATCTAATGTTTTCTAAAATTTATTGCCAAAGTGGAGGATATGGACCAAAAGATAAGGAGCCGCCACCGAAGTTCGGCGCAGCTCCTTAAATCAACAAAAAACTAAATCATACCGTTCCGTTGGCCGCCATTTCTTTCGATGCCCCCTTGGGGGGAACCGTCCCTAGTGGTCCCAGGTCGGACCATTGCACAGCAAAGCTGGGGGATGAAAATAAAATGAAATGGGGTTTTGGTCCCTGGACCGGATAAAAAGGGAATGGGCCCTGGTGTACACCAGGGGCGGGGTGGCCGGGAATTACTTTTTCTTTTCTTCCAATTCCTTTTTTTGGGCCTGGAGATCCTCGGCATCCATATATTCCACTTCTGCGTAGTTTTTGGAATTGAGCTGCTCCTCAAAGGCGTCGTGCCGGTCCACAACATAGTAGATCACCGAGGCGATCACAAAGCAGCAAAAATATATGAGGCTCTTGAATTTGTAGGTCATGACTATGGGATTTGGACTACAAACATACAGAATTAATATTTATATCCCCTTCCCAATGTTGTCAAAGTCGCTGTTTTTGATGTGAATGCCCCAAAAAAAGAAGCTGTGGCCCACCTGAAGATGGCCCACAGCTCGATATTTCCAAGTGTGGAAGTTCCTACTTGGGATCCAAGATGTTGTCAATGCGCCCAACGGCATCCTGCAGGTGGTATCTGCTCATCGGATCGGAAATCCGGGAGAGTCCGCTCTGTATGTCCCGCTTGAGATTGTTGAGTTCCGCCCGGGCCACCGACCGGATGTCCGATTGGCTGGTATGGACGGCGGTGGTTTTGCGATATCCCCCAAAATCGGCCTCCTTTTTTTGGCTATCAGCGGTCATCAGGTACTCCAGACGGTCGATATGGGCCTTCTGAAGGTTCCTCCTATAGGTATCGATGGTCCTGCCGCTCCGGGTCTCGGACCAAATGCCCCTGCGCAGGTCCTGCATCATTTCCAGTAGGCCGTAGGCCTGGTCCCCGTTCAGGGTCTCGTTCTCGATGATCCGGGCCAATTTGCCCAGTTGGAGTATGGTGTTGAGGTAACGCTCCTGCATGGATCGGATGCGCTCCACTGAACCCGAGTATTCGATCTTGCCAAAAAGCTCTTTGTCGATCAACCATTCCGGGGTCTCGAAGAGCTGCTCCTGCATAAAGGCCATACAGTTTTTCTGGTGCTCCCGATCCACATGGGTGTAGACCGCCCCTTGCTGCTCGGCGGTCTTGTGGTGTTCATACACCCCGCCAATATTGTTGGAGACATGGCCCATATACCTTTGGAACTGGGCGACGACCTGTCCGTAGAGGGTTTCCAGGTCATCGTAGTTCTCCCCTGCCTCAGTGGTCCACTCCTCAAGCCTGGGAACAATGCGTTTCAGGTTTTCAATTCCATAAAGACTGGCCTTGATGGCATCGTCCCCCAGATCCTCGGTCTGGGAACTCGGGTCGTGGATTTCCCCGACCTGCTGGTGTCCAAATCGGTACATGGGATCTCCGCCATGTTCCAGGATCCAGCTGTTGAGGATGGGCTTCTCCTCTTCCGCACTCTTGTCCAGAATGGGCCTGTAGCCCCAGCTGATGGCATATTTGTCGTAGACCCCAATATTGGGCATCATGGCCACTCCCTCATCCCCGGGCTGGGCCACATAGTTGAATCGGGCGTAGTCCATGATCGAGGGTGCCGTGCCGTATTTCTGGGTAAAGCTGGCCGAACGGAGGGAATCCACAGGATAGGCCACACTGCTTCCCATATTGTGGGGAAGGCCCAGGGTATGTCCCACCTCATGGGAGGAGACAAAACGGATCAAACGTCCCATGATGTCCTTTTTGAACTCCACCCCCCGGGCTTCCGGGTTGATGGCCGCGGTCTGTACAAAGTACCAATTTCGAAGTAGGGTCATCACGTTGTGGTACCAATTGATGTCCGACTCCAGGATTTCCCCTGACCGTGGGTCGCTCACGTGGGGCCCATTGGCATTGGGGATCGGGGAGGCCAAATAACGCACCACGGAATAGCGCACGTCCTCGGGGGACCATTCAGGGTCCTCTTCGACCGTAGGGGGGTCCTTGGCAATGATGGCATTTTTGAAACCGGCCGCCTCAAAGGCCACCTGCCAATCCTCGATGCCCTGTTTTATATATGGGACCCATTCCCTTGGGGTGGCGCGGTCCACGTAATAAACGATGGGTTTTTTGGGTTCGACCAGTTCCCCGGCCTTGAATTTTTCTAGGTCCTCATCCTTTACCTCCAACCTCCAACGGTCCAGGTAGGTGATGGTCCTGCTTTCCTGGGCGTCCAAACCATAGTCCACTTGCCCGCGTGCGAACCAGCCGACCCGCTCGTCAAAATACCGGCGTTTCATCGGTTCCTTGGGCAAGAGGATCATGGAATTGTTGATTTCCACGGAAATCGACCCCAGGCTTTGATTGCTGGGCGGTTCCGCCGCCACATAGGTCTTGACGTGGCGTGCCTCAATGTTGAGGGGATAGCTTTTCAGGGACTCTATATAGCTCCTATCGGCGTCCAGGCGTGAAATCTTATAGCGTTTTCGATGCCCTTCGGGCAGGCCAAGGGCGTTCACATCCTTGGTGAACATGGGATCCACTTCGATGACCGTGGCCGGGTTCAGGGAGTCCTTTTTGTTGAAGGCCTTGATGTCAAAGGCAAAAAGCACGGGTTCAAAATTGGAGTTGACCACGGCCTCGTGGATGGGAAGCGAATCGGCGGCCACGTTTTCATAGGAGGCCACCCTGAGCAAGATCTGCTTTGGGCGTTTTTCCCAACGCAGTACTTTGGTGTTGATCTTCCCCCCGCCAAAACCGATGCCCGTGGCCGTCTTGGCGATCCGGGTCACCATCAGCATTTCCCGGCCCAAAAGGGAGTCCGGGATTTCGTAATAATGTTTGTCCTTCACCGTATGGACGTCAAAGAGACCGGTATCGGTTTTGGCCTCTTTGGTAATCACCTTGTCGTAGGGCTGAATTTCCCCTTCCTTGGGTTTGGCGTCCTTATTTTCCTCGGTTTTGGCTTTTTTCTTTTTGAAGATTTGGGCCTCCATTCCTTGGATGGTACCCACTAATACCAACAGAACCAGCAGTTGGCGCAACATTTTATGTGACATTTTGAATTGGTTTGGATAAATAATAGCATCCAAAGAACCTAAAAATGTTCAAAATAAACTGTTAAATAAATATTAAGGCTCAAATTATTGTTTAACGGGGGTCCCTCTGGAACACTCAACTCCATTGGGTTTTTGGACAAACTCCCCTTTCTCCTGAAATTCCTTGGACGGACCAAATCGTTAAATAATCCTAAATACCGTAACAATTCGTGAAATAAGACGTCTTATAAGCATATCATCAATCATCAAAATCAATCAAAAAATGAACAGCTTTTTAATTATGGTCGGCAGTGTACTCTTAAGTGGTCCCGCACTGCCCAGTGGGCAACAAAATGTTGAGCCGATCCAAGACGGGGCCGTTGAATTTGCAGCGGTCCATTCAAAGTTCAATGAAGGAGGGCATCTCGCCAAGGGATTCGGGGATTCCGAAATGGAACTCGATCTGGCGGCCGTGGATGAAATCGTCTTTTTGGAAGTGGAACCGGAACTCGATCTGGGTTTTGACACCAAGGACTATCTGCCGGAAGATTTCGATCCCAATGAATTTTATTTTGATCTGAACTCCATCAAGTTTCTCGCAGAGGAACCTGAAGTGGAATTGGGCTTTGATTCCAGGGCGCTGCTTCCGGAAGGTTTTGATCCCTACACCGATGTTGTCGGAATTGGCGGCATCAACTTCATGGAAGAGGATCAAGTGGAACTGGGCTTTGACCCCCGGGAATACCTCCCGGATGGATTTTCCCCTTATGACTTTCAATTGGATCTGGATTCCATACACTTCATGAAAGTGGAACCTGAAATCGATCTGGGACCGGAAGCCAAAAACTTGCTGCCCGAAGATTTTGATCCCTATACCAATGTGGTCGCCCTGCAGGGAATCAATTTTATGGAATCCGAAGAAATTGAATTGGGCTTCGATACCTCAAAGTATCTCCCAAAAGGCTTTGACCCATACTTCGGGTCAAAACAGTAAAATGTTCTACATTTTACAGATTATTTAGTTAGCTGAGAAAACCCCCAGGGATGGGGGTTTTCCGATTAAGGTGGGTACAGTTCGTTCCGGAGCCCCGGTTTACATAAATATAACAATGGCTCCCGGACCTTATAAAATCGATGGGAACGACCCCATTTTGCGAATGCTTCAACCTTTGGGAACGGGAGCTTGGAACTCTTCAATATTTGGTGCCTTCGGGCCAATGGCTGTTTCGGTCTTCCCTTTTGCGAGCGTTAACAAAAGGCTAATTATAATAATTTTTGGAAAATTGGGTTATACCTTTGTAGGGAGAACCATTAGGTTGAGTTGGTTTCTTACATTTTTTTGAGTTAGTTTGAGTTAGTTAGTTTGTAGATGGTCCTTCCGCCCGGGGGGACCATTTTTTTGTTCTAGAACAACAGCGGCATGACAAATTGGAATACCAGGATCAAGAGCAGGGAGGCCAAGAGATTCAAAAGAATTCCGGCCCGGGCCATTTGGGGGATGGTCACATAACCGCTGGCAAAGACTATGGCGTTGGGCGGGGTGGCCATGGGAAGCATAAATGCGCAGCTTGAGGCCAAGGTGATGGGAATCAACAGATGGACCATGGGCTGGTCCAGTCCAATGGCAATTCCGGCAAGCATAGGGGCCACTAGGGCCACCAAGGCGGTATTGCTCATCACCTCGGTCAGGAAGAGCACCAGGACGATCAGCAGGCTGGCCATCAGGAAAACACTGATCTGGCTTTCCCCGATGGCCAGGGCCACATGGTCCACAATCCCCGTACTGGACATGCCCTGGGCAATGGCCAGTCCGCCCCCGAACAAGATCAGGATGCCCCAGGCCAGTTTGGAGGTGTCCTTCCACTGAAGGATAAAATCTCCCTTTCTCAGGTTGTAGGGCAGGCAAAACAGGGCCATTGCGGCAAAAATGGCGATCATGGGGTCGCTAAGGCCCAAACCAGGGACCAGTACATTGATCAGGGTCCTGAACACCCAAAGGAAGACCGTGAGGCCAAAGAGGATCATGACCATTCGCTCCTTGCCCGAAATCGGTCCCAACTTTTCCAGTTCACTTTGGATCACATCCTTGGACGCATTGAATTTTATATTATGGTTGGGGTAGAGCCATTTCACCAGGACCCAATAACAGATGCCGAGCATTAAAAAAGAAAAGGGTACCCCTATGGACATCCATTGCAGGAACGATATCTCAATTTGGTACTCGTTTTCCAAAAATCCGACCATAATGGAATTCGGGGGACTGCCTATGATCGTGGCCATGCCCCCTGTATTGGCCCCAAAGGCAATGCCCAGAATCACGGAAAGGGCAAAATTCCGTTCATCCTTGGTAAAACCGTCCCCATCCTCGACCAAGAGGTTGATCACCGAGAGGGCAATGGGAAGCATGACCACGGCCGTGGCCGTATTGCTGATCCACATGCTCAGGACCGCTGTGGCGATCATAAACCCCAGAATAAATTGATTTGGGGAGGTGCCGGTGAGTTTGATGATGTTCAGGGCGATCCTCCGATGCAGTCCCCAACGCTGCATTCCCAGCGCGATGATGAAACCGCCGAGGAAGAGGAAGATCATCGGCGCCGCGTAGGGGGCCGCGGTCGCATTCATCGTCTCGATCCCCAGGAGGGGAAAGAGCACGAGCGGAAGCAGAGCCGTAGCGGAG
>CALDPL010000317.1 GCA_937911965.1 uncultured Allomuricauda sp.
CGCCCATGGTGACGCTGCTGGTGATGGATCTCTACCCGGACATGCGCGGACTCGTGGCATCCTGCCAGTCGTTCACCCAGACCATGCTGGCCGCGCTGGTGGCCGGCCTGGTCGCACCGCCGGTGTGCCTGCTGTGCGGCGGCCCCGGTCAGGGCAGGGGTCCACTGGATCTGGTGTCCAAATTTTTTGGCCACGGTATCGGATACCTTTACGGCCTGGTCTATCACTTCAGGGCCAATTCCATCCCCTGCCAAAAGTGCTATGTTCAATTTCATGGATTTCGGTTATTCGGTTGTTTGGATTATGATTTGATTCATTGTTCGGGTCATACCAGGTTGAGCATTTTTTCGGTGGCCATGATGGCGGATACCGTCTGGTCCGAATCCAGGCCCCTGGTGATGAGTTCCCGGTCTTTGGTCTGCCAGGATGTGTGATGTTTTCTTCAAGGTCTTTGGTCTGCCAGGTGATCAAGGTCTCGCAAAGGGCGTCGGAAGTGCTTCCGGGAGGGATGCGAACCGCATAGTCCACCAATTTGGGCAGTTCCCTGTTCTCCTTTTTGTACACCTTCTTAAGGGCATTGATAAAGGCGTCGAACTGTCCATCGCCCTGGGCACTTTCCTCATAGGTACGCCCCTCGATCTCAATGGAGAGGGTGGTGGAGGGCTTGAGTCCCTTGGAATGGGTCAGCACATAGGATTTCACCAGTACTTTTTGCGGATAATGTCCACTGTCCAGGACATCGGAGATGATATAGGGGAGATCGTCCTTGGTGACCCGCTCCTTGCGATCGCCCAGTTCGATGATGCGCTGGGTCACTTTTTTGAGTTCCTCCTCGTCCAAGGTCAATCCCAATTCCTGGAGGTTCTTTTGGATGTTTGCCTTTCCCGAGGTCTTGCCCAGGGCGTATTTGCGTTTCCTGCCAAAACGTTCGGGGAGCAAATCATTAAAGTAAAGGTTTTTCTTGCTGTCACCATCTGCATGTATTCCAGCGGTCTGGGTAAACACATTGTCTCCAACAATGGGCTTGTTGTCCGGAATGCCGAAACCGGTGAAGGCGGATACCAATTTGCTTACCTTGAAGAGGGAGGACTCCCGGACCCCTATTTCGATCTCGGGCAAAAAATCATTGATCACGGCAACCACACTGGCCAAAGGGGCATTCCCGGCGCGTTCCCCCATGCCGTTGACCGTGAGGTGGAGCCCGTGCACCCCTGCCTTGACGGCCTCGAGCACGTTGGCCACACTGAGGTCGTAATCGTTGTGGCCGTGAAAATCAAAATGGGCCTTGGGATAGCGCTGGACGATCTCCCTGAAAAATTCCCCGATCTCGGATGGGGTCAAAACCCCTAAGGTGTCGGGCAGCATGATACGGGCTATGGGTCGATCGTAAAGAAAATCGAGGTATTGGAACACGTATTCCCGGGAGTTCCTCATCCCGTTGCTCCAATCCTCCAGGTAGATATTGGTCTCGATGCCCATGGATTTTGCCGTGGCAATGATTTCCCCAATTTCTGAAAAATGTTGTTCGGGACTTTTTTTGAGCTGATGGGTCAAATGGTTCAAGGAGCCCTTGGTGAGCAAATTCTGCACCTTCGCACCGGCCTGTTGCATCCAATCCAGGGAAACCCCGCCGTCTACAAAGGTAAGTACCTCCACCTTGGACAGATGGCCTTGGGAAGCCGCCCATTGGGCAATGCTCTTTACGGCATTGAGCTCCCCTTGGGAAACCCGGGCGGAGGCCACCTCGATGCGGTCCACCTCCAATTCCTCCAACAACAGTTTGGCCAGGCTCAGTTTTTCGGAGGCCGAAAAGGACACCCCGGAGGTCTGTTCACCGTCCCTGAGGGTGGTGTCCATGATTTCAATCTTGCGTTTTTTCATTCCCTAGTGCAGTACGGCAGGCCGCTTTAAAGTGGATTGTTCCCGGCAAATACCTCGATTTCCTTTTTGAGGTTCAACAGATAGTCGATGTCGTCATAGCCGTTGAGCATGTTCTGTTTCTTATAACCGTTGATATCAAAATCCTCGCTTTCCCCTGTTGCCAATATCGTTACCTTCTGTGCCGGCAGGTCTATTTTAAGTTCGGTCTTTGGGTCGGCTTCGATGGCCTTGAAGATCTTATCCAGGAATTCAGGGCTTACCTGCACGGGCAAAACCCCGACGTTCAAACAGTTGTTCCTGAAAATGTCCGCAAAGAAGCTGGATACCACAGATCGAAATCCGTAATCGTAAACGGCCCAGGCCGCGTGCTCCCTTGAGGAACCGGAACCAAAGTTTTTTCCACCGACCAGGATCTTTCCGCTGTAGATGGGATTGTTCAGTACAAATTGCTCCTTTGGGCTGCCATCGGGATGGTACCTCCAATCCCGGAACAAATTGTCCCCGAACCCTTTCCGCTCGGTGGCCTTTAAAAAGCGGGCGGGTATGATCTGGTCCGTATCCACGTTCTCTATGGGCAGGGGTACCGCCGAACTCTGCAATTGGTCAAATTTATCGTATGCCATTTTTTAATTGTATATAATCAAGATTTTTGAATCAGGCTTGCTCTAATACAGGCTCTTCACGCATCAGATCTCTGGGGTCGGTCACTTTTCCGGTCACTGCCGCCGCGGCCGCCACCAAGGGGCTTGCCAAAAGGGTCCGGGCCCCTGGGCCCTGTCTTCCCTCAAAGTTCCGGTTGGACGTGCTCACCGCGTATTTGCCTGCGGGGATCTTGTCATCGTTCATGGCCAAACAGGCCGAACAACCGGGCTCCCTAAGTTCAAAGCCCGCTTCCTTGAGGATGTCCAGGATGCCCTCCTCCCGGATAGCCTGTTCCACCCTATGTGATCCCGGGACCAGCCAAGCGGTCACGTTCTCTGCCTTCTTCCTGCCTTTCACCAGGGATGCAAAGGCCCTGAAATCCTCGATCCTTCCATTGGTACAGCTGCCGAGGAACACAAAATCTATGGGCTTGCCGACCATGGATTCCCCTTCGTTGAAGGCCATGTATTCCAAGGATTTTTTATAGGTGGCCACCCCGCCGTCAACGGCCTGGGCCATGGGAATGTCCTTTTGGATTCCGATGCCCATTCCAGGGTTGGTTCCGTAGGTGATCATGGGCTCGATTTCGGAAGCCTCGAATTCAACCTCCTTGTCAAAGACGGCATCCGGCTCCGAATACAGGGTTTTCCAGTACGCCATGGCCTTGTCCCAATCCGCACCCTTTGGGGTGTATTCCCGTCCCTTGATGTATTCAAAGGTCTTTTCATCCGGGGCGATCATCCCCCCGCGGGCACCCATTTCAATGCTGAGGTTGCAGACTGTCATCCTTCCTTCCATGGACATGTTCCTGAAGACGTCCCCGGCATATTCCACAAAATATCCGGTGGCTCCCGAGGTGCTCAGCCTGGAAATGATGAAAAGGGCAACGTCCTTTGGGGTAACGGCCCGGTTCAGGGGGCCATTGATGTTGATGCGCATCCGTTTGGCCTTGGGCTGCATGATGCACTGGGTGGAGAGTACCATCTCCACTTCACTGGTACCGATCCCAAAGGCTATGGCGCCAAAGGCCCCATGGGTGGAAGTATGGGAATCCCCACATACGATGGTGGCCCCGGGAAGGGTGATCCCGTTTTCCGGTCCGATCACGTGGACGATCCCATTTTTCTCATGTCCAAGCCCCCAATAGGGAATGCCATGGGCCTCGGCATTTTTCTCCAACGCCCTGAGTTGATTGGCGGACAATTGGTCCTTGACGGGCAAATGCTGGTTTCGGGTAGGGGTATTGTGGTCGGCAGTGGCAAAGGTGCGTTCCGGGTAAAGGACCTTGATGCCCCTTTGATCCAATCCCAGAAAAGCTACGGGAGATGTGACCTCATGCACTAAATGCCGGTCGATGAACAGTACATCCGGGCCATTGTCGATATGCTTGACGACATGGGAATCCCAAACTTTGTCAAAAAGTGTCTTACTCATGGTATCCATCAAATTTTATAAGCTTACAAAGTTAAGATTTCATCGCGATCGTGTTCTTTGAAGGCTTGTCAAATTACGATGTCCAACCGGATCAAGAATTAGTTTTTGATGAATTTCATATTGATTTTGTTTTCAAGATAAAATTAACTTTAGGACCCTCGGCCGATCTTAATTTTGAATGTTTCACTTTATTGTTCCTGTTCGGTGCTGCACCTGCACTTACAATTTCACGCATTATTCCTGATGGCCATATCCCAATTTTTCATTTTTATCCCAAAAAGCAGTGAATAATTCTACGGGCGTTCCCTTTTTACTGGTCCAATCCGCAACAATTTTCAGTGCGACCTCCAAATCTTCAATGAAGGCCATCCGTCCATCACTTCCTCTAATTCCCCTTTCATCTTTTTTGGCTCCCCTGTTTATTAGAATATTTTTTTCATCATAAACAATTCTTCTAATTTGTTCAAAATCTTTCCCTTTGGGCAACCGATCTTTCAGGAGTTTTGAAAGTCCGTTGTAATATAATTGAAATTTTTGCACAGGGTCATCAATTTTTTCTCCGAGTAATTTTTCCGCTTCGTTTTCAATGAAAAGCTCATTGTCGAAATTAATTGAAAGCTGTTCTCCCTTTATTTCTTCGGATTTTTTCAAAAGCTCCAAACTTTCCATATCTTCTTTGGAGAGGTTGCGTTCTGTTCCAGTGTTTTTATTGGTCACAATCGTTAGTTAAAACTATGCACTTTAGTGCAAGACTTTTAGTTGCTACACATTTTCCTATATTCGTTTTAAGGGAAAAGAGCAGCGAAGGTCCGGACACACGGTATCGTGGTTGACGGCCCATATAGTGTGGGTCACCAAATACCGGTACCACGTCCTGAAAGGGGATGTACAGGTTCGGTGTCGGGACCTTGTCAAACAGATCTGTGATTCGGAGGATGTCCGAATCCTTAAGGGAGTGATAAGCAAGGACCACGTGCACATACATATCGAGTACCGTCCTTCCCAAAAGCTGAGCGATCTGGTGAAACGCCTCAAAGGCAGGAGTTCCCGCCGGCTCCAGGAGGAATTCCCGGAACTTTCCAAGCGATACTGGGGTCGGCATTTTTGGGCCATTGGCTACGGGGCATGGAGCACTGGAAACATCACCGACAAGATGGTCGAGGATTACCTTGAGCACCATCGCAAACCGTCCAAAATGGACGACGATAAAATTATATTGGAATAAGAATTTCATTCTTGACCTTTTATTCTGAACCTATGGACTTCCAGTCCATAGTGGTTTAGTTTTTTCGTCATCAAAATGACATCCAATGGTATATTTCCTTTTCTTTAGTATTTCTCAAAATTGGCAATTATGGGTAAGTTTGTGCATGGGAAACGCGTTTCTATGCGACTGCCTTAGACCTCCCCTCGGTGCATAAAATGCGTATCATGGCCAGTAAATTTTTGTCACGGTTTAGGCCATTAAACTGTCCATTCAAAAAACACCCTATGGAAGATCTTCAAAAAACCTTGACCACCTATGCCTATAATATCACCGGTTCCCTGGAAGATGCCCGGGATGTGGTGCAGGATGTGATCGAAAAGCATATTGGAATGGACCTCTCACATATTGAAAATGAGAAAAACTATCTGATCAAATCGACGATCAATCGGGCCATAAGCCTAAAAAAGAAAAAAAACTATGAATCCACCTATGGAAAATGGCTTCCCGAACCGGTTGAGGTCCAAGCTGCGGACAGCCCCTTGATCCGGGAGCAGACCGCCACCTATTCCCTTTTGGTGCTCTTGGAGAAACTCAATCCTTTGGAACGGGCGGTATTTATCCTCAAGGAGGGATTTGCCTACAAACACCGGGAAATTGCGGAAGTCCTGGACATTCAAACCGAGCATTCCAGACAATTGTTCCACAGGGCACAAAAATCCCTTAAGAGGAACAAGGCCGTGCAACGAGACCCCCAACCCCAGATCATGGAGGCCTTTGTCAAGGCCATCACAGAGGCGGACATCCAGGCTTTGGAATCCTTGCTTCTGGCCGATGTCGAACTTATGGTCGACGGGGGCGGGAGTGTAAAAGTCATCTCTGCAGGTTCCAACGGTGTCGTGGACACGGTTCAACTACTGCTCAAGGTCCATGGCCTTTTCCATGGGAATGACCGATATTTTACCACCCTGATCGATCACCAATTGGCCCTGGTCTACCACAGTGGAGGGACGATATCAAATTGCCTGGTCCTGGATGTAAGGCAAGGTCGAATCTCAAAATTGTATTCCATCGTTGCCCCTGAAAAGTTAAAATCCATTAAAATCCCATAGCAG